>JAOZQV010000414.1 GCA_029932035.1 Deltaproteobacteria bacterium
CTATTTTCCGCGGGCCTTTTTGATCTCATCACACGTGGGCATGACCTCATCGCCGGTCAGCGTGACGATGTCCGAGGAAATCACAAGGTTTTTTCCCACCGCCCGTTTCGTGATGCCGAGATACATGGGAAGCACAACCTGATGATCGCATACTCGCATCTCAATCTCACCCACCGGACTTTCAATCTTCATCCCTTCCAGGGCATCAATGAATTTTTCTTTGTCCAAAGAACCGGCCTTCTTAAAGGCCTCTGCAATAAAATAGGCGGTTATATAACCATGAAAGGCGGGAAAACCGGGAGGACTCCCGTATGCGGCCTCAAATTTACTTGCAAAGTCCTTGTTGGCCTTGGTTTCAGGATAATAGAAGTGATAGTCGATGGTGCCAAGAACACCCTCGGGGGCCTCTGCCCCAAGCGGCTTCAAGACCGCGTGGTCTGTGGCGCTGTGGATCCAGATGGGCACTTTCTCAGCCATGCCGGTTGCCTTGACCGCCTTCATGATATTGGTCATGCTGCGGCCCCCTGTGCAAAATATGACGGCATCCGGTTTTGCCGCCAAGATCGCGGTGATATAGGGAACGAGATCGGGCTCGCCCGGCTTCCACCACGATTCCCCGATCTTTTTCACCTCGGGTTTAGCGGCCTTCAGATTCCGCCATGCGGCATTGGCAATGGCGTGTCCGTACTCATAGTCATCCCCCGCAATCCAGTACTTGATATATGGTTTCTTGGAAAGGGCCACGCCCCCGGCCTTGCCTGCCATGGCCGTGTTTTCACCACAGGAAAAGACATATCTATGCCCCTTTTCACCGGTTATCCTTTCGCTCTTGGAGATCCATGTAATAAACGGTACTTTCTCCTTCTTGGCAATCGCTTCCGAGACGGCCATTGCGGCCCCACTGTTGATGGTGCCCACGATGACATCAACATCCTCCCTCATGACCAGCTCCTTGGCCATATTGAGGGCAAGATCCACCTTGAATTTGGTATCTCGTTTGGTCCATTCGATCTTCTTTCCCAAGACCCCTTTTTTGTTTATCTCACTCAAGGCCAACTTAAACCCATTAAGTGCATCTATGCCATAAACGGCCGCAGGTCCGCTGTAGCAATCAATGATACCCACCTTAATATTCCGCGCCTCGGCATGGCCAGGCAGCATAATAAGAGAAACGGTTAGAAGGCACCCGAGTAAGGCTAAGCCCAAAATCGAAAAATTGCGTTTCATTTCTTTCCTCTTAAACATCACTGTCCCTCCCTTCGCTAAAGAGTTATTCCATTATCCCGCCAGTTCCAGACAATTTTCATAATGACAAGGCTTGGACTCACGGGTTGAGACCTATATAAAAAACGATATGAACGCTCTTGTCAAACTTTTTTCTCATTTTACATCTTGACTCTAATAAAGTTCGTCCTGTGTGCTTAGTCAACACAGGGCAGCTCTGATATCAGGTTGTTTTCACCGCAGACGCAAAGGACGCAAAGTCGTTTTTTGTTTTCTTTGCCGTTGAGAGGCCCTGCAAGATCTGAGGGATTAGAAAACGGCAAAGAAAAAAGAAAACTTTTCTTGAAATAAATTAGTATCTTAGGTAAATTGCAAAACTTGTTGCCCTAACAATACCACACAGATCAAAAAATCGGTTCTTACTGTTTTCCGTTGTCCTGCAAGCCCCGCTTTTTTCAGCGGGATCACCGGAAAACAATAAAAATGCAACCCTCTGCGATCTCTGCGGCTTTGCGGTGAACAAATAGTTTTTCATTTTAAAATCCGCATTCCGCAATCCGAAATCGTACCAGGTCTTATAAGCCCAGGTCTTTGTTGATCAAGACCACCTTTATCCTTCCCTTGGGGAATGATTTCTGGGTAATGGTCCAGGAGTTGCAGATCCGGTCCGGGCTCTTGCATTCCTCACAACAGGAGGTTTTTACACATGGGGTTTTCTTATTTAGACGCATGGCGTTGGTGGGGGCAACATAGTCCTTGATACGTACCATTGCCGCTTCTAAATCGGGAACGATCTTATTTCTACCCACTAAGATAACAACATGCTTAGGACCAAAGGTAATCCCTGCAACACGGTTTCCATACATATCAAGGTTAACCAGTTCGCCCGTTTCGGTCACGGCATTGGTCCCGGTGATGAAAAAATCGACAAGGAGTGACTGTCTGCGCAGCTCCAGGGCATCTTCAGGGGACAGATTCTTATTGAAGGTGTCTAAGACCTTTAGATTCGGCATATCCTTGACAGCGTCATAAAGCCCTGTGGCTACGAACGTCATGGACCCGCCCCAAGAAACGGTCTTGGCGCCTGTCTTGGGAAGGATTTTCTCCAAAACTAGATGGCCCGCGTCAACTGCATTGCCTGCGATGAAGACCTCAAAATTGTTCCCCTCCAATGCCTCCTTGAGGTCTGTGAGACGTAACTTCCAGTAATTTCCGATAGGGTTTTCCATTTTTTCCTCCTTTTAACCAGGATAAACCAGAACCAAAAAGGTCTCTCGCAAAGGCGCAGCAGGAACGGCGAAGCTCGCAAAGAAAAACAATGAAAATTTATTGTGCCTTTTGCGACTTTATCAATATTCAATAGTCAATATTCAATCCCTCACAGTCCCATAAACTTGGCGGCAATGCCCTTCATAATTTCACTGGTCCCCGCAAAGATAGACAAAACCCTCGCATCCCTCCAGGCCCGGGCAATCGGATATTCCTCACAATACCCGTAGCCCCCGTGGAGCTGCACACACTGGTCAGCAACACGCATGGCCATCTCAGAGGTCCAGTACTTGCCCATGGATACGTTCACCACAACATTTGCCCCCTCCATATGATCCATGATCAACTTATCGACAAATGTCCGGCCCAACCTGACCTCGGTAGCCATCTCGACGATTTTGAACTGGGTGTTCTGGAACTTGGAAATGGGACGTCCAAAGGCGCTTCTCTCCTTGCAATACTGGATGGTCATCTCTAACATCCGTTCTGCAGCGGCCACAGCGATAATGCAACACATGAGCCGCTCCTGCTGGAGCTTTTGCATCAGCATCATGAAACCTGACCCCTTCTGTCCAAGGCGGTTGCCCTTGGGGACACGGCAGTCGCTGAAGTAGAGTTCGGCCGTGTCCTGGCTGTGCCACCCCACCTTTTTTATCTTCTTCCCCTTTTCAAATCCCGGCGTCCCATCCTCAACGAGATAAAGATCAATGGCCTGGTAAGAGTTTTCCACAGAAGGATCTCTAACAGCGAGGACGACCAATCCACAG
>JAOZQV010000069.1 GCA_029932035.1 Deltaproteobacteria bacterium
GCCTCCTGAAAAAGTCCAGCTATCCTGATTCACAATATGATGGGAATGAAATCCTCAAGACAGCGAAGGATTTGGAACAGACGTATCCAGAAGAGATTCTCTCTTTCTACATGACCGGACTTGGTAATCTCAATTACAGTTTTGACCGCAAGACTTATGCCCGTAGAGCCTTGGTGATGGCCAAGGTTCGGCATATTTGGGTTGATGTAATGAAAGCTCCCGAAAAATGGAAAGAATTTGGCCGTAAAGTGAAGCAGGTGAACCTGCGACGGCCTGCATTCCAGGAGGAATTCGCCAAAGCCTTGCCCGACTGGAATACGTTATGAACAGGATGTGTTTTCGAAAAGATGGAATGTAATTCTGCTAAAAAGTGGAGTCAGCCTTTTTGGCTCTGACTTCTCCGCTAGCCGCAGGCTTACTCCGAACTGTTAAGGCCTTCGTGAACTCTGCTGCAGGAGAAAGCCGGGTTGGCAAGACATAAAGAGAATACCGAGTAATCAAGGAGCGTTAAACTGGTGTAGATAAGGAGATTGACATACGAAAACCTTTCCACTCGGAGACGTAAAAGCGCGCCCGTCCAGGCTCGGAAAAATCAGATCCTAACTTCACTATTGACATGTAGGATTGGGTTCCCTAAACTTCTCAACCTGTGCGCTTCCTGACGAGCTTTTTAACTGCTAACATCAAGGGATGACCTATGATCGGTATCGCCTATGCGTTGATCGCGCTAATCATCCTTATCCTTGTCCCGTGGGTTGGGATCCAGGGTCTGGGGCTCACCTATCTCTTTGGCGTTATCATCCCATACGCCGCCATGGCCATATTTTTCTTTGGGGTTCTCCAGCGTCTCCTCAAGTGGTCGCGCATCCCGAATCCTTTCAAGATTCCGACCACCGGCGGTCAGCAGAAAAGCCTGAACTGGATCAGGCAGTCTAAATTTGACAACCCCTCCTCCACGGGCCAGGTTATCGGTCGCGTCCTTTCCGAAGTCTTTCTGTTTCGATCTCTTTTCAGGAACCTCTCCCCGAGGGTCGGGACACAAGGCACGAGTGTTACATACGCCTCGGCCAAATGGCTCTGGATCTTCGCCATTCTCTTTCATTACGCAATGTTTACCACTGTTTTTAGACATCTGAGATTCTTTACCAATCCGGTTCCGTGGCCTGTGGGGTTTGTGGAAGGGTTTGACGGGTGGCTTGAAGTCGGGATCCCCCAGGTCATGATCAGCGGTCTGGTCCTGCTCTGCGCAGTTTGCCTGCTCTTGGCGAGAAGGCTTGTCATCCCGAGGCTCCGTTACATCTCCCTGATGAACGATTTTTTCCCCCTGTTTCTCCTCATAGCCATTGCCACCACCGGGGCACTTATGCGCTACATAGTGGGGATCAATGTTCCCTCTGTGAAGGAACTGGTTATGGGTCTGGTTTCTTTCAGACCTGTGATGATAGAGGGAATCGGGCTGCTCTTTTACATCCACATCTTCTTAGTCAGTACCCTCTTAGCCTACTTCCCCTTCAGCAAGCTGATGCACGCTGGAGGGATCTTCTTTTCTCCCACAAGGAGTATGGCCAATGACAACCGGGCAGTCCATCATGACAACCCCTGGAATTACACGGTCAAATTTCATACCTATGATGCGTTTGAAGAGGAATTCCGTGACAAAATGACTGAAGCGGGGATTCCGCTCGATGATACCCTCTCGTCTTCCACAGGAAAGGATTAAGACCGTGGCCGACAATCTCCCCAAGCCCGAAGAACTCTCGCAGATAGATCTTAGCATGCCTGATACCGGGTGGATGGATACACCTGCCATTTTCAGGAAGGGAATATACTGCCACGCCGCCCGCGCCAGAGACATCGAGGCCCTGGGCATGCCCAACCCCCGCGACTGGCGGGTAGAAGACGATGACTGGAAGCTGCCGCACAACTGGCAGGATGTCATAATGGACGGGCTCCGTGAACGCTTGGAAAAATTTCGTTCCCTCCGGATTTTTATGGATACCTGCGTGCGTTGCGGCGCGTGCGCGGACAAGTGTCATTTCTTTATCGGCTCAGGCGACCCGAAAAATATGCCGGTGCTCAGGGCCGAACTCCTTCGATCGGTGTACCGTCACAATTTCACAAGGGCCGGGAAGATCATGGGCAAAATGGTCGGGGCCCGCGGCCTTAGCGAGACGGTCTTGAAGGAGTGGTGGTACTACTTCTTTCAGTGCACGGAGTGCCGGCGCTGCTCCCTCTTCTGCCCATACGGCATTGACACTGCGGAGATCACCATTATTGCGAGGGAGCTGTTGAATCTCTTGGGCCTAAACATCGACTGGATTTCATCACCCGTTGCCAAATGCCATCATGTAGGGAATCACATCGGCATGGAGCCCCAGGCCATGAAAGAATCGATTGATTTCCTCTGCAATGACATCGAGGAGATTACCGGGATAGAGATCAAGCCCTCTTTCAACCGCAAGGGGGCCGAAATTCTATTTGTTACCTCTTCTGGCGACTATTACTCGGAACCGGGCATCTTCACCTGTATGGGATATCTGATGCTTTTCCATCAATTGGGCCTGGACTATACCTGGTCCACCTATGCCGCAGAGGGCGGCAACTTCGGCTATTTTACCAGCCACGAGGCGGCAAAACTGTTGAACGCCAAGATATACGCAGAGGCCAAGAGACTCGGTGTGAAATATATCTTAGGCGGCGAGTGCGGGCATATGTGGCGTGTCCTGAACCAGTACATGGATACCATGAACGGTCCTCCCGATTTCTTAGAAACGCCCGTATCCCCTGTTACCGGGACCCGGTTTGAGAATGCCACCTCCACTAAAGCAGTCCACATATGCGAGTTTACGGCCGACCTTATCAAGAAAACTAAACTCAAATTTGATACCAAGCGCAATGATCATATTAAACTAACCTATCATGACTCCTGCAACGTGGCCCGGGGCATGGGTATGTTAGAGGAGCCGCGTTATATTATCAAAAAGGTCTGCAATAATTTTTATGAAATGCCTGAAGAGACTATCCGGGAACGGACATTCTGTTGCGGCAGCGGCGCAGGTCTCCATGCGGGAGAGGACATGGAATTGCGGATGAGGGGCGGCTTTGCCCGGGCGAATGCGGTCCGCCATGTCCGCGACAAGCACGGGGTAAATATGTTAGCCTGCATCTGCGCCATCGACCGGGCCGCCTTTCCAACGCTCATGGAATACTGGGCCCCGGAGGTGGGGGTAACCGGAATACATGAACTGTTAGCAAACGCCATGATCATGGATGGCCAAAAAGAGAGGACCCAGGATATCCGGGGGGAGGACCTGCCCAACTTAGAGCCGGAAGATAAGGGGGCTAATAATGTTTAATAAAGGGTGGGTTATAGGCGGGATCATAATTTTTGTGGCTGTGGCCGCCTTCCCTTTCTACTGGTACCAGGTAGGCAGGGACAAACCCTTTCCAGAACTGGAACTCCCTGCCAAAGAAAAAAGATGCGTCGAGTCAGTGGACTTTATGCGAGCTAACCACATGCGGCTCTTAGATGCGTGGAGGATTGCGGTAGTGAGGGATGATCTGCTCATATACACCTCCGCAAAGGGGGAGAACTTTGAGATGAACCTGCACAAGACATGCATGGGATGTCATACGTCGAGAGACCGGTTTTGTAATCGGTGCCATGACTATAATAATGTTGTGCCTCCCTGCTGGGACTGTCATTTTGCCCCATCCGAGGCTGTAAAAGATCAGAGACCGGAGGTCGGAGTTCAGCCTCCGGCCCAGAGGGGTCTACGCCCCGGCGCGAGGTCAGAAGTGATTCGTGTGAACCGTAAAGGGGGGAAATCGTGACATTAACCCGGCGGAAATTCCTGAAAGCGGCTGCAACGTCAGCCCTGTCTGTCATGGCCGTTCCCTGTATCAGCCAGGGCTTTGAGTTGGAAGGCAGGATGTCGCTCGGCCCAAAGGCCCTGAAGGCCAGGAGATGGGCCATGGTGGTTGATATGAACAAGTGCAGAGACGATTGTGCGGATGATTGCCTGATCGCCTGCCATGAAATCCACAATGTCCCCTATATCCCCAAGGCCGAACATGAGGTAATGTGGCTTTTTCTTGAGCCCTATGAAAACGCATTTCCCGAACGGTCTCACCGGTTTCTCTCTAAGAGGGTCCGTGAGAAAGAATTCTTTCTCATGTGCAACCACTGCGAGGATCCGCCCTGTGCCAGGGTTTGTCCGACCCAGGCCACCTTCAAGAGGGAGAAGGACGGGATAGTCATGATCGATTACCACCGCTGTATCGGCTGCAGATTTTGCATGGCCGCCTGTCCTTACGGTTCTCGCAGCTTCAATTTTAGAGACCCTCGGCCCTTCATCAAAAAGATCAACCCCGAATTCCCTACCCGGCGCAGGGGAGTAGTTGAAAAATGCAATTTCTGTCAGGAACTCTTAGAGGTGGGCCGGATGCCGGCCTGCGTTGAGGCCTGCAAGGAAGGCGTATTGACGTTCGGTGACTTAGAAGACCCAACATCCGCGGTCCGCACGCTCTTGTCAGAGAAGCCACACATCAGGCGCAAACCGGATTTGGGCACAGGTCCGTCGGTCTTTTATATTGTGTGAATTTAGGGATTGAGCCACAGACCCACACAGACCGACACAGACTTGTGGTACAGATAAAATTTGAGATTTAAGATCCGGGATACAAGATGCAGGATGGATGTTTCATGAATCTGTTCCTTGAGCCTTCATCAAATGGTTGAATGTTCCGGTTGAATAATCTGTGTAAATCTGCGTAATCTACGGATGGTTGTTGTTAACTGCAGGGATTAACAGAAGACTGATATGCTCGAAAAAGTTTTTCATGGTGGAAAAGGTTATTGGGTATGGGTCCTTGCCTTAGCCGCGGGTGTCGGTATCGGGCTCATGGCCTACCTGTACCAGTTGCGGGAGGGAATGTGGGTCACCGGTATGAGCAGGGATGTCTCATGGGGGTTCTATATCTCACAGTTCACTTTTTTAGTGGGCGTCGCTGCTTCAGTACTTATGGTGGTGCTGCCGCTTTATTTGCACGATTTCAAGGCCTTTGCCCGCATTACGGCCCTATCCCAGTTCCTCGCTGTCGGTACCCTGCTTATGAGTCTGCTCTTCATCTTTTCCGACGTCGGCATGCCGATGCGCATCCTGAATGTGCCCCTGAATCCGACTCCCCACTCCATGCTCTTTTATGACACTGTTTTCCTCCCGGGTTTCATGGTGATCAACCTTATCATCGGCTGGACGGCGATTGGCGCAGAGAAAAGGGAAGTGCCCCTGCAATGGTGGGTGAAGGGGCTGATTTATCTTTCCATGCCGTGGGCAGTGGTCATGCACACTGTCACGGCCTTTATCTACGCCGGCACGCCCGGACGCGGGTTCTGGATGACAGCCATTATGGCCCCCCGTTTTTTGGTCACGGCCTTTGCCGCCGGCCCTGCCCTTCTTATAATCCTCTGTACCGCAATCAAGACCCTCACCCACTTTGTAGTCACAGAAAGGGCCATCCAAAAGCTGGTGACCATTATGCTCTATGCCCTGATCATTGATGCATTTTTTTTGGGGGTGGAGTACTTCACTGTGTTTTACGCTGATATACCGGAATACACTGAGACATTCCAGTATCTCTTCTTAGGCATTGATGGTGATTGCGCCTTAGTGCCCTGGACCTGGTGCATGAACCTCGCCCTACTTGTCGCCATTGGTCTCCTGGTCATTCCCGGCGCGAGAAGCAACCGCCCGGTCCTTATAGCAGCCTGCATTATTGCCCTCATAGGCCTGTGGATCGACAAGGGCTATGTCCTCGTGCCCGCTGCCTTTATCCCCAATGTCTTCGGGCGAATCATGGAGTACCCCCCATCATGGGTAGAACTGACGATCTCCCTCGGCATTTATGCCTTGGGGACACTCATAATCACTGCGCTCTACAAGGTAGTGATATCAGTCAAGGAAGAGACTCAAGATTTATGATCAGTTCTATTTTCGCTAATAAATTGAAGAGGAACTGAAATGCTTAAGACAGGTATTGTTAAGGATAGCAGATACTTGGACCACAAACCGGGGGCCTTTCATCCGGAGAGTCCCAAACGTTTAGAAGCGATCTATTCCATGCTTGAAGGGTCTGACATGTCAGGCCTGTTTCAGGATATTCCGGTGAGAAGATCTGAGAGAGATGAGCTCTTGTTAGTGCATTCTCCAAAGTATGTCGATATGATTATGGCTACAGAGGGAAAAGGATACACTTCTCTTGATCCGGACACTGCAGCCTCTGAAGGCTCCTGCGAAGCCGCCCTTCTTGCTGCAGGTGGACTGTGTGAGGCTATTTCAGCGGTAGTATCGAAAAAGTTGAACAATGCCTTTGCATTGGTAAGGCCGCCAGGCCATCACGCAGAGAACAACCGGGCAATGGGTTTCTGCCTCTTTAACAATGTGGCCATAGGGGCCAGGTTTGCCCAGGAATTTCATGGGACTGAACGGATTCTTGTGGTGGACTGGGATCTTCACCATGGCAATGGGACTCAGCATACATTTGAAGAAAATCCTACGATCCTCTACTTTTCAACCCATCAATATCCCTTTTATCCTGGCAGTGGCGCTTTCAAACAGATAGGGAGAGGGAAAGGTAAGGGGTTCACCGTAAATGTCCCCCTCTCACCTGGCCATGGGGACGCGGAATACATCGACGTGTTCAAAAGGGTATTGGAGCCGATCGCCCTCGAGTTTAAACCGGATCTGGTCTTGGTGTCGGCGGGTTTTGATATTTATGAAGACGATCCTCTCGGAGGAATGCTTGTAACTCCGGAGGGTTTTGCCGGGCTAACCCGGTCCGTGATGGATATCGCTGACGCATGCTGTGATGGAAAGGTAGTAATTACGCTTGAGGGGGGATATAATCTAACCGGACTCAGTAAATCGGTGAAAGCGGTTCTAAAGGAACTTGCCGGCCTTTCGACAAGAGTCCATAAACATATTATAGCTCCTGCTGAGCAGCATAGGGTTGACAGGGTAGTATTAATGGTTTCCGAAGTTCACAGCGAGTTCTGGAAGAATCTAAACCCAATAAAAAAAATGCCATGAAAACGTGATGCCAGAGCTCCAAGTTATTTCTGATCCAGTCCTAATCTCTCAATCTCGATTGATCCGGAATAGGATTGACATCATTCCTCTGCCTGCGTATCATAATCACACAGTTTGTCTATTTTACCCTGTTGTGGCGCGATGATCAACAGACACGCTTAACTTTTGTGCCTCATAAACCAATACTAAATCTCCCACGAATATGGCCAAAAATAGTGCTATTATATCTCCAGATGAATCACAAGCGGTGTCAAAGCAGCTCTCTGGCCATAATCCCCCTTCCGAATCAAGGAAAAAAAACGGGGTTAAATGGAGAAGAACGCTTAGAATTCCGATTTTTGTTAAGCTTGCCACCCTGTCAGCCCTCCTTATTTTTTTAGTAATTTCCTCCATTACCTACCTGATACTTGAAAGGCAGAAAGAACAATTCACGCAGGAATTAATGAATCTCGGAGAAAACATGGCCGGAATTGCGGCAAATAACTCCGCCGATAAACTGTTGGGGGAGGAAGAACTGGATCTGTTTCGCCTGGTAAATGATATCTCAGGAAATGAACATGTGGTATATGTTTTCATTACGGACAAGGAAAATATCATCAAGGCCCACAGCAATATTGAGGAGGTTAACAAGACTTACACCCCCCCCAGGGATTTGGCCTTTTTAAAGAATGGGAAGAATTTAAAAATAGGTCGTTTTTTTAAGGATAATGAGGATGTCTTTTTGTTTGAAAAATCGATTACCTACCAGGGGTTAACAATAGGGAAGGCCTATCTTATTATATCGCAAAAAAATATTCTGCAGAGAATCGAAAGCGCCAAGGCCTATATACTCGTTATAACCCTCATAATCATTGGGATAGGCATCCTTTTGAGTATCATATTCGGCATCTATTTCTCAAGACCTATAAGGAAATTACAGGAAAGCGCCAAGGCATTAGGTACAGGCGATTTTGATCAAAGAGTTCAGATCAAACGCAACGACGAAATTGGTGATCTTGCCTCTGCCTTCAATGAGATGGCCGAAGGCTTATCAGAGAGGGAAAAGATTCGTGAGACCTTTGGGAAATATGTCACTCCTGAAATCAGAGATGAGATTCTTTCGGGCCGTATTCCCTTTGATG
Source organism: Deltaproteobacteria bacterium (assembly GCA_029932035.1). Taxonomy (GTDB): domain Bacteria; phylum Desulfobacterota; class DSM-4660; order Desulfatiglandales; family Desulfatiglandaceae; genus Desulfacyla. The sequence goes on from JAOZQV010000069.1 coordinate 8,213, forward strand.
GAGAAAGGAGAATGGCCACGGTTCTTTTCTGCGATCTTCGTGACTTCACCCCGTATGTCGAGGGACATTCCCCAGAAGAGGTTATCAAAGGATTGCGATCATATTTTACTGCAATGCAACAGGCCATCAGCTCGAATAATGGTCTGGTACTTCAATATGTTGGCGATGAAATCGAAACAGTATTCGGTGTTCCCATATGGGACGGGGACCATGCTCAAAAGGCGATTATGGCTGCTCTTGATATGAGAGTGAGACTTGAGAAATTAAATAGGATTCGGACTGCAGAGGGGCTTACCCCGTTCAGACACGGGATAGGTATCCATACAGGGGAAGTCTTAGCTGGAAACACGGGGAGTGAAGATCGGCTTTCCTATACCCTCATTGGCAACACGGTAAATTTGACTTCCAGGATTGAAGGGCTTACAAAAAAGTTTAAATGTGATATTCTTACAAGCGAAGAGACAGTAAAAGGCCTGACAGGTTCCTTCAATCTCAAAAAGGCGCCACCCCAGATGGTGAAAGGTTATTCCAAACCGATCACCATATACCAGGTTATTGGATGATAAGGGATTGAGGGATTATCGAAAGTGCGAACGAGGTTTAATATGAAAAAAAGAGTTGGGCTGCAGCGGAAAAGTAGCGCAGGAGCCATATTTTTTGCCATTGGTTTGTGCCTTTTGTTTTTGTCTTCCTGTGTTACTACGGGGACGACGCCTGACAGCGCCGGTACGAAGGATGGGGACAAACAGCAGGAAAAATCGGCTGTTTATCAATCCGAGGACTATATTCTTTATGAGCTTAAGGGAGATGAAACCCCGGAAAGTCTGGCCCGGAGATTTTTGGGCGACCCAAAAAAGAAGTGGCTTATAGAAGATAATAATGAAGGGATACGCTATGAAAAAGGGCAACTGATTGTTATCCCTCTTAAAGAAGAACCAAGGGGTGGACTGACCGTGAGCGGGTACCAGAAGATTCCCATCCTCACCTATCACAGATTCGGCAAGAAAAGCAAATCTCGCCTCTCTATTCCTGGCCAGGTCTTTGATCAACAGATGGCCTACCTGAAAGAGAATGGTTACAGGGTAATTCCAATAAGTGATCTAATTGCCTTTATGCAATTCAATACAGCCCTTCCCAAGAAAGCGGTCGTTATCACAATAGACGATGGTTATAGATCCGTTTATGATACTGCCTTTCCCATCCTGAAAAAATACGGTTTTGCGGCGACCCTTTTTATCTATTTGGATTTTATCGGGATCCCCGGGAGTTCCGTCACCTGGGAACAGCTTACAGAGATGAAATCAAGCGGTTTTGAAGTGGGCTCCCATACTCTATCTCATTGTAATCTCACAAAACAAAGGAAGGACGAGAGTGACAAGGTCTATATAGAGAGAGTTGAGAAGGAGTTGGTCTTATCAAAACAAATCATTGATAAAAAGCTGAACCAAAACACCGTCGCCATTGCATTCCCTTACGGCGCTTATAACCAGGAAGTATTGGATCTCTGCGAGAAGGCCGGGTATAAGCTGGGTCTATCGGTAAAAAGAGGGGGGAATCCATTTTTTTCCAATCCTTTATCCCTTAAGAGAAGTCAGTTATTAAAAAGAGATTTGAAGTATTTTATCAAGAATTTAGACACATTTCATGAGGTTTCTTTAAGGTGAAGAGATGATTAGAAAGATACGTTTTTTTGTCGCTCTTATCTGTTTTGCAATATTGATTACCGGCTGCGCAGTCCCTGTGAAGGAGGTTCCTCCAGATAAGATGCCAGGTCTATCGAAGGGGTACATTCAAGCCGGGATGCATGATGAGGCTGCGGGAAATCTGCTTGCTGCCTTGAGAAATTTCAAGCTTGCCCTTACAGTCGAGCCTAACAATCAGGAGGCCATAAGAGCCTGCAATCGCCTGACAACAGAAATCCGATCCTCTGCCAAAAGACATTATGATGCCGGACTAACCTTTCAAAGGAAAGGTCAGTATTCTTTAGCAAAGAAAGAATTTTTGACTGCCCTAAGACTATACCCTGATTACCAAGAAGCCCGGGGTTTGTTAGTCTCCAGGAAGCAGGTGAAGATAAAAGGACATGTGATCCATAAGATAAAACCAGGAGAGAGTCTTTCAAAACTGGCCGCACTCTATTATGGAGATTTCCGGAAATTTACGATTATTGCCAAATACAATAATCTTAGTGACGCCGCGGCCCTTAGTGTAGGCCAGGAACTCAAAATCCCTGAAATTAAGGGTATGGAATTAGTGGATTCACAGAAAGACACAAAGAAAAAACCCGTAACAACCGATTCGGATTCATGGGATTGGGAAAGGGACCTTGCTGAAGCCGAGGGTAAAGGGCCATCCGAAGGAAATGCAGCGGCGCTGGAAAAAGATGAAGAAGAACAGCTCGCCATATACCGCGATCTCGGCGTAGAATTCTTCAACAACAAGAAGTACCATAAAGCGAGTATTGAGTTTAATAAAGTTTTATCATCCAATCCTGATGACAGCGTTGCCTTAGATTATCTCTACAAGTGTTACTTCCTCCAGGCCTTAGCTCTTTATGAGCAGAAAGAATACTTGGCGGCAAGAGATCGATTTAAAGTGAGCCTTAAATATAAGAACGATTGTCAGCAGTGTCACAAGTTTATGAATAAGTGTGAGAACTCTTATAAAAAGCTGCATTACAAACAAGGGATGCAGTTTTATAATAATGAAAGGCTCAATGAGGCCATTGGGGAATGGGAGTTAGTGAAAAAGGAAGACCCAAACTACAAGAGAGTAAATCATCTGATCAATAAGGCTCAGACAATCCTGAACAAACTGAATGAACTGAAAAAGTAAAAAATCGGTGGCCCAGAAAAAAGGAGGGAACATGTTGAGATACATCCTGCTTGTTGTCGCAGCCGGGCTTCTGCTGGGCCTTCTGTGGGCCGAGGGCGCCGGGACCAACTGGTTGTCTTTGGGATTCAAGACGCCGCTCTCTATCCTATTCGTGGTAACAGCGCTGCTACAGCCCAGGGTCATGCCCAAGTATTTCAAGCTCGTCCTTACAGGCCTCATTCTCGGACTTGTGGGAGATGTATGTCTTGGCTTACCCGGGTTGCCTGCTTTCAGGGTCGGACTTGTGGCCTTTTTAGCCGGTCATATCCTATATATCCTGGGATTCGCCATCCTTGCCCGTGGCGCAGACTGGATCAACCCCGTGAACATCCTGATCATCGCGGTCAGTGGTCTCGTCTACTGGTGGCTTCTCCCGAATCTGGGAAAAATGTTGGTGCCGGTTACATTTTATATTGTCGTGATCTCAGTGATGGTAGCCGCCGCATGGGCTGCTTTTCGCAATCCCGGAGTTCCAAGGGCCGCCGCGTGGTTCATACTGGTTGGTGCAGTTCTATTCTATGTCTCCGATGTCTTTGTAGCCCATCAGCGATTCGTCACGGAACAATTCTACAACCGCCTCATCGGTTTGCCACTCTACTATACCGCCCAGTTCCTGCTGGCTTTTTCAGTGGGGCTGGTGAGAAAGGCATGAAGAAAAAATCCTGATTATGATAAAAAAGCTCTGCGCTGTTATTATTTTTTTATTTTAACGAGCTGATTTTATCGGGAAAAAGAGGCGAAGCTCTTCATCTATGTAGTTCTGGGGGCGAGATTCAGAAGAAAACCAGCGAACTCTATATGCAAGGAGGACATTTGTGGATAAAGGCCCCGGAATTTAGAGACGATCTACTGATAGTCACCAGTTGGGGACCGGAAATCATGAGGGAAAATAATAAGGGGGGTAAATGGAAGTTTTTAGAATTTAAGAAAGGCTACATGTTATGGTTGGATACTATTTGCTTTGCAAAAGGTGTGAAAGGTAAAAAATTGGAGGTCGCGGAAATATTTGCCAATTACTTCATTGGAAAAAAGTTCAAAGTAGAGTCGCCGGCGGTCTATCTATGGTAGCAGTCTCTTCCCTTGCGAAATCAAACCCCATCATTGAGAAAAATCCCAATTTTTTTCTGCAAGAGATGTTTGTTCCTCCTTATACCAAAATCGCGGATAATCTTA
>JAOZQV010000070.1 GCA_029932035.1 Deltaproteobacteria bacterium
ATATTTACCTGGTAGGCAACCGTTAAGTGGTTGAGGGGAAAAAATAACGAATGTCGAAGAAAAACAGGGTTAAGCCCCTTAAAAGGTCTTTTCTTGCCTACATTATTCTCGCTGCCAAAGGCTTCTGTATGGGGGCGTCTGATGTTGTGCCAGGAGTTTCCGGGGGGACCATGGCCTTTATCCTCGGCATTTACGAGGAGCTGATCAACGCCATAAAATCTTTTGACCTTAAAAGCCTGAGACTCCTCGTGACCTTAAAGATCCGGACCTTTATTGATCACATTGCGTGGCAGTTCCTCTTAGCGGTTGGGCTCGGGATTTTAGCTGCCATTTTCACTCTTGCAAAGGGTCTTGCCTGGCTTCTACAAAACACGCCTGTGCTCATCTGGTCTTTTTTCTTAGGGTTAATTCTTGCCTCAGTGGTGACTGTCAGCCGACGCATCAAAAAGTGGCAACCCCTCACCTGGGCTTGTCTGTTCGGAGGTTTAATTGGGCTCTATTTTCTGGTCGGCCTTGTACCCGGAACTACCCCCAATGACCTTTGGTTCCTTTTTCTTTCGGGGGCAGTTGCCATCTGTGCCATGATCCTGCCCGGGATATCAGGGTCTTTTATCCTGGTCCTCATGGGTAAGTATCAATATGTCCTCGAGGCTGTCAACGAGAGGGATTTTCTCGTTCTCTTCGTTGTTGCAGCGGGCGCCTGCGTTGGGATTGCCGCGTTCTCTCGCCTTTTGGGATGGCTCCTAAGTAAATACCATGACCTGATGGTAGCGTTCCTGACTGGGCTCATGATAGGTTCTCTGAGGAAAATCTGGCCCTGGAAGGAAACGTTGGAGAGCATGATAGACAGTCACGGAAAAACCGTGCCGATTGTTCAGGCAAACATCGTTCCGCCACAATGGAATGGGGAAGTCTTATTCGCCCTATGTTTGATGGCGGCAGGATTTTTAGTGGTTTTTGTCCTGGACCGGATGGCAGGAGGGAGTAGAAGTGACTAAAGTTTGAAGTGACTAAAGTGCCTAAAGTTGTGGTACGCCTTCGGCGATGCAATTTTAAATAAGAGCAAGCCTGTTGCAGCTAAATAGTGTAATGAAGACCAGAGCCTCTTTTTTTTAATTAGCCTGAAGGAACCTTTGACCTTAGAAACTGAAAGTTAAGACCTGGCCAACGCCTGAATCAACATTTAAATTGGGAAAGATTTTTCAACTTTAGGCACTTCAAATTTTAGGCACTTCATAACTACCATCTCCCTGTACTCCCCAGACCGATCAGGCGTAACACAACCATGACATTTGTGTCTCCGCTTTCCTTAGACGCGCCTAACTTGAGCCCCCAGCACTGCCTCTGGTACCCAACCCAGCCGGCGCTTGAGATATTCTGATTCGCGTCCATATCTCTTTGAAGCCAACCACCCACCGAAAATCCATAGGCGAGGTTTACATTGGCCCGGAAATTCACGTTTGTTTGTCCTTCTGCACTGTCCTGATAGAATTGATAGTTCAGCTCATAGGTATCTGTCATCCCCCCGGACCTGTTAACAGAGAGATTCCCGGAGAGGACTGCCTCGGAAAAATTGTGCTGATAATGATCCCATCCAGCGCTTCCTCGCAGGTTAAGGGAAGGAAACGGGGTGATGATCAATAATGCCCTAAGCGGTGTAAAAGGCTTCTCCTCATCGTCGTCTCTCGTCTTATCAATGTCATAACCCTGGGTCAATTTGAAGTTAACTAATTGACTGTAGCTAATCCTCCCCTTTTTGTCCTCAAAGCGGGCATCCAAAAAGTTCTCAAGGGAAAAGGCGATCCGGTTTCTGTCTTTGTTTTCATCTTCGTCCTCCGAGCTTGAATCAAACCATGGTGTTTCAAAATCGCTCCTGTCAAGTGGAGAAAACCAGGGCGTCTCATCCCCGTTAGTCCGGTACCCCTTAAATTTGTAGGTAAGGACAGGGGAAATCTTATGCCTTAACCTTTTGGCATTAAACCATTCAATATCATAGACCCTCTCGGCATTGGTGGTCAGCCTGGCACCGGCTTCGTAGGCTGATTGATACTGGTGCTCGCTGTTCCCTTCATTGTCATCAGCCCAGATGGTGTTGTATGAATAGCTGAACGACGGTTCAAATTCCACATAGGGCCCGAGCCAAAAAGGGAAGTTCACTTGAGGAGAGATTGAGAGACTGTGCCCTTTATTCGCTTCACCGCTCCAGACATAATCGTAGTCCGATTCAAGATTGAAAAAAATCGGCAACTCCATAAACTGCTCAGGCAGCAGTGTGAAACTGAGCCCCCCTAAAGGTTGCTCTGTTTTCTTGTTATCTGCGGGATCTCCAACCGGCTGCCAATAGCTTGTAATCCCCTGAAGAGCGTATGACTCCCCGTCAGCACCCAGCCTCAGGGCGGATCTCCTTGTGGGAGATCTTTTTTCCTGAAACGGCCGTCCCGATTCATCTGCGAGATTTGTCCTTGTAGCAAAGCCGAAAAGCTTCTCTTCGAATTCCCTCAGATAGTCCTGATCGCTGACATAATCCCCATCAAGACGGGCGACCACACCGAAGGGAAGATTCTGGTCTGCCCTTCCCCTGAGCCAGTATCGCGTGCTGTTCGTCCGGTCAAACGGGCTGATATCCAACGCGCTCTGATCCGTCATATTTTTTGTCTTTTCCTTGTCTGAGAGGATGTCGATCTCGATAACGCCCTTTGAGCTTTCATCTGCGACGTAACGAAATTCGGCTCCCTGCATATATCCTCGCTTGCTCATATAGCGCGAATAGAGGGTGGCATCTGTTTGATCGGATATGGCCCAGAAAAAGGGGACCTCGAACTCGCCGCCGTTCAGGGTTGAATATCCCACCCGGGGGGGGAGTAGCCCGGTCTGCCGTTTGGCCTTGGCCGGGAAAATCATGTAGGGAATATATATTATGGGGAGCCCGCGAACACGGAATGCGGAATTCTTCATCGTCCCGTAGCCTTCAACAGTAACCTTCACCTCCGATCCCGTAATGGTCCAGTCCGGGTTGACCCCGTCACATGTGGTCACGGAACAATCCTTAATTAGATAAGAGTCCTCGCCCGTCTTTTGCATGAGACTGCCACTGATATAATAATTGTTGGCTCTCAAGAAAAGGGAAGCGTCCACAAGCTCTCCGGTTTGGGTGCTGAGATTAAAAGATCCCTCTTTGCCGGTAATAGTATCACCGTCAGTCTCCAACCGTAAGCCGCCCGAAACCTTGGCAATCCCTGTCTTTACGTTGAAAACAGCGTGCTGTGTGTAAAGCGTCTGCTGGGCCTTTGTTATAACAACGTCCCCTTCTGCAAGGTAGGTGCCTTCCTTTTCATTATAGGTGAGGCTTTTAGCCATGATATTCCACGGGATTTCATCATTCATCAGAGAATCTCTCCCTGACAGCAGCCCTTTTGCAAAAGAACCATTGGGATTGAAAATAACAATCAAAAGGATAGCCACAAATACGATGGTCAGACTCGGCTTATTTCGAGTACAGATGGTATTATTCCTCCCATTTTTTAATCGCTGACGCAATTCCTGGAATTTGACGCCGGCGCTAACCTCATCCTAAGGTATAGTTACCGATTAACGACCCAGATGTCAACAAATCAGAAGCCGTAAAATAAACACATAAAACTCACACATTAATGACCCTATTTGCGCAAATTTACGGCTTGACAATCAAGATGCTATTCGATATTCCCACTCTGAACGAAGTGCCTAAAGCGCCTAAAGTTTAAAGTGCCTAAAGTTAAGGTAGAATAAGTGGTCGATGAACAGGATAAAAAAATTATCAGCCTCATCCAGGGAGATCTCCCTTTGGACCCGAGCCCATTTGCCCTTTTGGCTAAGAAAATCGGAATGGATGAAGATGAGTTCATAGATAGGATCAAAAGCCTCAAAGAACGGGGCATTATCCGGCGGTTCGGGGCCACCTTGCGTCACCAGGAGGCAGGGTTCAATTCAAATGCCATGGTCGCCTGGTTAGCGCCGGATAGCCGCATAGATCAAATAGGGAAAGCCTTTGCCCGGTTTCGGGAAGTTTCCCACTGTTATCACAGGGCGCCCCAAAGGGACTGGCCCTATAACCTCTATACCATGATTCATGGCAGCAACAAGGAAGAATGCTATCAGATCGCAGACCGGCTCTCACGGTCGACAGACCTTAAAGACTATGAGCTCCTCTTCAGCGAAAAGGAGTTCAAAAAAACAAGCATGCGATATTTTCCGGAGAAAACCCATGAGAAAACAATCTGAGCTCCTTTTTGAAAAGGCACAAAAATGCATCCCCGGCGGGGTAAACAGCCCGGTAAGGGCAGGAAAGTCCGTTGGCATGAACCCGCCCTTTATTGCAGAGGCAACTGGCGCTCTGATCCGGGATGTTGATGAAAATGAGTATATAGACTATGTTGGTTCATGGGGGCCGATGATATTGGGCCATGCCCATCCAACAGTAGTAGCCGCAGTTGAAAAAGGGATTGCAAAAGGGACAAGCTACGGCGCGCCGACAGAACTCGAGGTAACAATGGCAGAGACCATTGTTGACATGGTGCCATCCATCGAGATGGTCCGAATGGTAAATTCCGGCACCGAGGCCACCATGAGCGCCATCCGTCTTGCCCGCGGGTACACGGGCAGAAAAAAACTTATCAAGTTCGATGGCTGTTATCATGGCCACGCCGACAGCCTCCTTGTTTCAGCAGGCTCAGGAGTGGCCACACTCGGCATCCCCGGAAGTCCTGGAGTGCCGGACGACTTAGCCAAACATACCATTTCACTCCCCTTCAATGACATAGAAGCAGTGAATCAGGCCTTTGATAAATACGGCCCGGAGATAGCCTCTGTTATCGTTGAGCCGATCCCCGGGAACATGGGGGTGGTCATCCCTGATAAACCCTTCTTGAGAGAGCTCAGAGAAGTTAGCCGAGAGCACGGCGCCCTTCTCATATTTGATGAGGTAATCAGTGGTTTCAGGGTCGCGCCGGGCGGGGCACAGGAGCTATATGGCATTCTGCCTGATCTCACCTGTCTTGGAAAGATCATAGGAGGCGGTCTGCCGGTCGGGGCGTACGGGGGCAAAAAAGAGATAATGCTATGCATGGCTCCGGAAGGGGAGATCTACCAGGCAGGCACCCTTTCAGGGAACCCTCTGGCAATGGCAGCAGGAATTGCCACACTCGAAATCCTGAAACAGGGAGATATCTACATGGAACTTGAGGAAAAAAGTGATATCCTCTTTTCAGGGTTTGAAAACACGGCACGAGATGCAGGCATCCAGGTAGTTACAAACCGTGTCGGCTCAATGGGCGCCCTCTTTTTTACGGCCAAACCGGTCTCGGACTTTGCCGCTGTCAAGGAGAGTAACCAGGATCTCTTCAGAAAATATTACAGGAGCATGCTTGAACAGGGCATATATTTGGCCCCATCTCCCTTTGAGGCCAGTTTTCTATCCGCGGCCCACACAAACGAGATGATAGAAAAAACCATTCGGTCCGCCTCAAAGGCTTTCAAGGGGTTGAGTGCCTAAAACTTTAGGCACTTCCGTTCACTTATGACCGGCAATTCCTCAACCGGTAGAACCTCTCGATGGGACAACTACCAGCGGTAGTGGTTTAGCTCGATCAAATAACTACTATTACCCGGCAAAAACCTGTTGACTTTGCCGGAAAACCTGTGATAGGAACGACACGGATGTCATATTAAGAGGTCAAGGCGGTCGGGCTGCCCTTAATTTGAATGAACAAAGACCTGAAAAAAACCATCAAGGACTTGGGGTATGTCAGCACGATAGGCATGACCATGGCCTTCTCCATCGCTATAGGGGCCTTGATCGGCCACTACCTCGACCAGTGGTTCGGGACTAAGCCCTGGTTATTTTTTGTTTTTTTTGGATTCGGCATCGCTGCTGCATTCAGAAATCTTTATGTCCTATACAAGAAGGCAAAAGATCTGTGATAGACAAGGACAAACTTCTAAGGCAAATCAAGACAAATAACTGGATCTTTCTCTTGATCTTAGGTTCATTGAGTTCTGTATTTATGAGCGCCTCTTTTACCCTCGGCGTGATCTTGGGCGGCCTTATCATCATTGCCAATTTCAGTGTGCTTCAGCACACCATTCGCTCCGCTTTCTCCGATCAGGGGGCAATGCTGGCAAAAAAGATCTCTGTCATCGCAAATTTTTATTTTAGGCTTGCCATTATGGGCCTGATTATTTATATCCTTATCACCACCGGCTGGGTCAATCCCTTAGGTTTGGCTGTTGGACTATCGACAGTGATATTCAGCATCCTTAATTTTGGGATCCGCACAGCCTGGAAAACATCATCACGGGAGGCAATATAAATATGGAGCACCCTATTTTCTTTATTGATGCAATCCTGTCGGCCATGGGAGTCGAGCATGCGGGGGCCTATTCGCATATAACCTACACATGGTTAGTTATGCTGATTCTTATTGCGAGCGCCTTTTTCCTTGCAAGAAAAGTCAAGCTCGTGCCTGAAAAGGGCCAGAACTTCTTTGAGGTCCTGATTGACGGTCTTGAGACCTTCATGGTGGAAATTACCGGGCCTGAGGGAAGGTTCTTTTTTCCCTATATCGCTACCGTCTTCCTTTTTATTCTCGTTTCCAACATGATCGGTCTTATACCTGGCTTCTTTTCGCCCACTGCCAATCTCAATACCACCCTTGCCTTAGCCCTGTGTACATTTGTTGTCACCCACGCCATCGGAATAAAGTTCCACGGCGTCAAGTATATTAAACACTTTTGCGGACCGGTATGGTGGTTGATCCCTTTGATGTTTCCCATTGAATTAATCGGTCATTTCGCCAGGATCATGTCTCTTAGCGTTCGACTGTTCGGTAATATATTTGGCAAGGAGATGGTCCTTGCAATCCTGTTTGGGCTGGCAGGCCTCTACCTTGCACCCCTGCCGATCATGTTTTTGGGGATCCTGGTATGCTTTATCCAGGCCCTCGTATTCATGCTCTTATCCACAATGTATTTTGTGGGTGCAATGGAGCACGCCCATTAAAGCGAATTGAGGGATTCAGGAATTCCTAAATTTTCTGTTCTTAATCTTCGGAAGAAGGCCATAAATAAATCTTTAAGAAAGGAGGTCTACATGTCTAAGAGAACTTTAATTGGGGTTGTTACAACGGTGTTTGTCCTCGGGATGGCTTCATTAGCTTTTGCCGGTGAAGACAGCGCAGTCAAGGCCGCAGGGCTATGGGTATTTTTTGGAATTGCCATTGCCTGTGGTGTCGGTATCGGACTGGCTGCCCTTGGAACCGGTATCGGTATGGGTAACGCTATTAACGGCGCCCTCCAGGGAACAGCCAGGAATCCGGAAGCAGGCGGAAAAATCATGACCACCATGATTATCGGTCTGGCTCTGATCGAGTCCCTCTGTATTTACGCTCTGGTCATCTGCTTTATCCTTGTTTTCAAGATTCCGGACCTGGGTAGTATGCACGAACTCGTCGTGAAATCCTTAGGCGGTTGATAAACCTTTAGAAAAAAGAGGGGGCCTTTTTAAGGCCCTCTTTTTTGCCTCCATACATGTGCATTATTTCACAATGCCTAATAAAGAATCCAAAATACCTAATTCCACCATAGAGCGCCTGGCTTTCTATTCAAGGCCGCTCGAAGCCCTTCTCAAAAGCGGCCCCCCGATCATCTCCTCTGAAAAATTAGCTGGATTATGCGGGGTGAATCCTGCTCAGGTCAGAAAGGACTTGGCATACTTCGGCGAATTCGGGGTCCGTGGAGTAGGATATGAAATTCGGGATCTGTTAAAGGAGATCAAGAAGATCCTGGCAACGGATAGGAAATGGACTCTCTGCATAGTGGGAATGGGTAATCTCGGCATAAGCCTAATTGAAAATGAAAATTTCCGAAAAAGAGGTTACCTGTTTGTGGCCGCATTTGATTCAGACGCAAGAAAAACAGGGAGGCAACTACCATGCGGGCTGACCATCGAACCAGAGAGGAAAATCAGGGAACTGGTCCGGGAGCTTGACATCGAGATCGGTGTCATTACCACCCCATCCCGTGCGGCCCAGAGAGTTACAGAAATGCTTTCGGCTGCAGGTGTAAGGGCGATCCTCAATTTTGCCCCCACCCAGGTCAGAACTCCCGAGCGCTGTATCGTTGAGAATGTTGATTTTTCAGTAAAACTCGAAAGCCTCGTTTATCATCTTGAAAGGCTTTATAAAGGTAAAAGAAGTGCCTAAAGAATCTTCTTCAAAAACTGTCCGGTATAAGAGCCCTTAACCTCTGCGATTTCCTCCGGTGTCCCTGTCCCCACAACATAACCTCCCTTGTCACCCCCCTCCGGTCCTAAATCGATAATATGATCAGCCACTTTTATCACATCAAGATTATGCTCGATAACCACCACCGTATTTTTGAGGTCTACGAGATAGTTCAACACCTCCAAGAGCTTTTCAATATCAGCGAAATGGAGTCCGGTTGTCGGCTCATCGAGTAAATAAAGGGTCCTCCCGGTGTTTCTCTTGCTCAATTCCTTTGAGAGCTTGATCCTCTGAGCCTCGCCGCCTGAAAGGGTGGTAGCCTGCTGGCCTAACTTGATATAACCCAACCCCACGTCAACAAGTGTCTTCAACTTGCTCCTTATCCTTGGAATATTCTCAAAAAACAAAAAGGCCCGGTTAACCGTCATATTCAAGATATCGGCAATGTTATACCCCTTATACTTAATCTCTAAGGTATCCCTGTTATATCGAAACCCCCTGCACGCCTCACACGTGACATAGACATCCGGAAGAAAATGCATCTCGATCTTTATGATGCCGTCTCCCCTGCACGCTTCACACCTCCCCCCCTTTACATTAAAACTGAATCGACCAGGCTTGTACCCGCGGGTCTTTGATTCGGGCAGCATGGAAAACAGCTCTCTAATATGAGTAAATATGCCGGTGTATGTTGCGGGGTTTGAACGGGGAGTCCTTCCGATGGGGCTCTGGTCGATGTTGATCACCTTGTCAAGGTGTTGAATCCCCTTAATAGATTTTACAGGGCCAACTCTCCCCTTGGATCTATATAGTTTCTGGCTGAGGGCGGGATAGAGAGTACCGTTAATCAGACTGCTTTTCCCCGAACCTGAAACACCGGTTATGCAGGTAAATGTTCCAAGAGGGATCGTGGCAGCAATCTCTTTTAAATTATTCTCTTTGGCGCCCTCGATAATAATGGCCTCCCCGTTGCCCTTCCTCCTCTCACCTGGAACAGGAATCGCCCTCCGGCCGGAAAGATACTCTCCAGTCAGAGAAGACCGGGTTGCCATTAACTCATCAGGGGGGCCGGCGAATACCACTTCACCCCCCTTCATGCCTGCGCCCGGACCCATATCGATTACATGGTCTGCAGACAAAATGGTCTCGGCGTCATGTTCCACCACCAAGACCGTGTTTCCTAACTCCTTCAGCCTCCTCAGGTTACTGAGCAGCCGCAGGTTGTCTCTCTGATGAAGGCCTATACTCGGTTCGTCCAATACATACAGAACACCGGCAAGTCTTGAACTGATCTGGGTGGCCAACCTGATCCGTTGATCCTCACCGCCTGACAGGGTCCCGGAGGAACGGTCAATTGTCAGGTAATCAAGCCCCACACTTTTCAGGAAACCGAGTCGATCCCTGATCTCCTTTAGAACCCTGCGGGCAATAACTTCCCTCTTGGGATCAAGTTTTAAGTCTTTAAAAAATCTGTATGTCTTATCAATGGAGAGCGCCGAAATCTCGTTGATCGCCTTCCCCCCCACTCGAACAGATATGCTAACCGGCTTTAATCTCGCGCCATTGCAGGAGGGACAGGGCCTTATGCTCATATAATTTTCGATTTCGTACCGCACCTGATAGGAATCTGTTTCATGATAGCGTCTGTCGAGATTGGGGATAATTCCCTCAAAGGGACGTGTATAAGAATATCTCCGGTCATCCCTTTCAAAGTAGAACTTGATCTCATCCGTACCGGAGCCGTGCAGAAAAACCTGCCTGATTTCTTCCGGGAGATCCCCGAAGGATGTATAAATATCTATCCCATAATGCTGACACAGCGCATCCAACATCTGCTGAAAATGGACGGAATGTCGGTTTGCCCATGGCGCGATGGCGCCTTCCCTCAAGGAGAGATTAGAATCAGGGATAATAAGGTCAGGATCAAAATGCCGCTTTGTACCCAAGCCACTGCACTCCTCGCATGCCCCCTGGGGGTTATTGAAGGAGAACATCTGGGGGGTCAGATCGGGAATGCTGAGGCCACACTTGGGACAGGCCGCTTTCTGATTAAAAAAAATATCCCCTGAATCTATAGCCTCAACAACGGCCTTGCCATCAGAGAGGGAAAGTGTAAGTTCCATGGAATCGGTCAGACGTCGCAGGATATCCCTCTTTATGATCAGCCGATCCACCACCACGCTGATCTTATGCTTCCTGTTCTTTTCGAGGATAATATCTTCGTCTAAGAGCCTTACATCTCCATCTATCATTACCCTGGTAAACCCGTCTTTGCGCAGTCCCTGGAGAAGCTTGATATGCTCTCCCTTTCGTCCCTCGACCAAAGGTGCCAAGACCTGAATCTTAGTCCCTTGTTTAAGCCCCATGATCTGATCCACAATCTCCTGAACAGTCTGGGAGCTTATCTTTAGACCGCATTCGGGACAATATGGCTGACCTACTCTTGCAAAAAGGACCCGCAGGTAATCATATATCTCGGTGACCGTTCCCACTGTGGACCGGGGGTTCCGACTGGAACCACGCTGCTCGATAGCTATGGCAGGAGAAAGCCCGTCTATGGAATCCACATCCGGCTTTTCCATCTGTTCCAGGAACTGACGGGCATATGCGGAAAGCGACTCCACATACCTCCGCTGGCCCTCTGCATAGATGGTATCAAAGGCAAGGGAAGATTTACCTGAACCGGACAAACCGGTAATGACAACAAACCGGTTTCTCGGAATATCTAAGGAAATGCCCTTGAGGTTGTGCTGTCTGGCGCCTCTGATTTTTATGTAATCGGTCATGCGAGTTACAGGTTGCGAGTTACGGGTTGCAGGTTACGAGTTCATCCAGTATCCAGAATCGAGAATCCATCATCAATCACAGGTCCGTGTCCAGGCTCAGGTTCGGCGTGCCGGCAACCTGATTTCCTTTCACCTTTCTCAGTTCAGCATATAAGTTGCTGTATGTCCATCTTCGACCCGTTTTAGTTTTCAGTCCCTGTTCATTCAAAAGCTGGACGATCCGCTTCTTTTTGGTCCCCTTCTTCGTTTCGTCATGTACGAGTCGTAAGGCTGTTTCGAATTGATCTCTGTAAATTGCTTTCACAGGGAGGACTTGCGTTTCTACGACGTCGGCAGGACGTTCCAAAGTAGATCCCCTGGCCTTTTCGTTCCTTGCGTCGCAAGCTTTAGGTATTATAGCTGCGTAGGCTGGACATTCCTTACTGCACTTCGCCCTGAAAGGATTGTTCTCGTGCTCGCAAACAAACGGAATATCGTACCTATATATGTATTTGATATTGGATTTCGTGCTGTGTCGTATTCCAGAGGGCGATGTCCTCGATATCGGCGAAAGCATGACTACGCAGTATTCAATCATCCAACTTCGACATTCCTCATCCCCGAGCCCTACGTGCTTTGACCACGCCGCCATATACTGGGTTATGTCTTGGCGTTGCGGCTTGACCTCTCCAGGAGAGAATCGAGCCAAGGTGAGACCGTTGTCGAGCAGATCTTGGATACAAGGATAGATTGCGTCCTCCCCTCGCTCTCGAAGCATGGCGGCTAATGTTGTAGCAAACAGAGTATCCTTCATCATAGTTTCCTTCCTTCAACCTGCTTTCAAAACGCGCGAACCGCCGATATAGCTCGCTTTAGTGACATAGTGCATAACTCAACTCCTATGTGCCATGGGGACGATGAAAGGTTCAAGGGTTCCCCGCCCAGCGGGATCTTCGACAAGGTTCAGGGTTCAGAGGTTAATTGTGAGGAATCATATTGAAAATAATGGGGAAAGTAAGAAAAATCTCTCTTCGAGATCTTCCTTCCCTTCAAGGGTCAGCGACCAGACCATCGGTTCTGTCCAGCCTTGCTTTTCAGCCACCTGGGCAACTGTGAAGCCTGTTGTAGACGTTCAAAACGTTTCGGCTTTTCAATCAACAATCCCATCCGCAGATTACGCAGATTATCCAAATGTTCTGCCTATCCAATCTTCAATCATCAATCCTCAATCACAG
>JAOZQV010000415.1 GCA_029932035.1 Deltaproteobacteria bacterium
TATGATCGTGACTTTGATAAATTCGAAATTGACCGCAAGGAACCTTAATACGAGACCTTTGCATAACCTACCAAAATTTGTTCCCGGATATTTCATGGCAGAAGCGCGTTGGATGAGTTTTTTAGATGGGGCTAATGTCTCTGTATAATTGAGCTAAACCGCACAAATATCTATTTGCCTAAGCATGCTGAATTCAAGAGACGGATAAACGACAACGAGGTGGAGATAATGCGTTTCTTTAATACGGCTGGGCCGACGGTTTGCGAGGACCATTACTGTCTCCCACCTTTAGAAAGGTTTGACTTGGATGGGATGCTTTCTCTGATTGATCAGAAGAAGTATTTCGTTCTGCACGCACCGAGGCAAGGCGGGAAAACCACCTGTCTTCTGGCACTCATGAAATACCTGAATGCCGGGGAGCAATACCGCGCACGCTACTATCAGTTGTCAGTAAAAGCCAGTTGGTGTTAATCTATTCTCAATTCTCTGAAGGAACCTTTTGAATGCCGTTCGATGCCTTCTGCTTTCAAAATAACCGCCAGTCCTGACAACTGATAACTGTCAACTGATAACTGCGGCTATGCCGCGTTAGGTATCGTATGCTAAGCACTACTCAAAAGCGCAGCATCATCAAATCTCTCGTCTGGGACTACCATATCCGGGAAGATCGACTATTGGAAGTGTTACTTGGGTTACGCGAAAAGGAAGGCCCCTTTGATCAAGGGAAAATTTTCCTAAGAGTATTGGAGAGACTTCCCTGGCACGATATATTGGATATCTTGGGAAAGGAGAGAGTACAACAGCTTCTGACTCCGGAACAGATCTTAAAACTTCGATTTCCAGAACAACGAAGACGGTATGAGAAAATACAAAAAATATTACAGGGAAAGCCTGTACCCCTTTCAGGATGGGATTCTCGAAATCGTGAAACGTATAGGCGTGCCCTTTTATCTAACAGGTGGCACCGCTCTCAGTAGGCATTACACCCCTGTTCGTTATTCAGACGACCTTGATTTGTTCGTAAACAGGGACCCCGAGTTCTCCAATTGGGCAGAACGGTTGTATACAGAATTGGAAATTGAAAGCAGGCGCGGGTCTTTTGTTGTTCTTTTCGACAGGGTTGTGAGGTATGAGGATTATGTTCAACTTTTTGTGGAACAACAATCTGTTCATGACAAAGGGGTGATTCTGAAAATTGATTTGGTCAATGATGTTGCCGCGCACTATGGAAACATGGAATGGGATGGCACTCTTGGACGGATCGATAGTTGGCGAAATATTTTGTCAAACAAAATTTCGGCTCTGTATCGAGTGGAAGCCAAAGATGTGATTGATTTGTGGGCTTTAGCTAAAATTAAATCGTTTAGTTGGGCTGAAATAATACGAGAAGCTTCTTCCAAAGAAGCGGGGCTCGATCCGGTCGTTATTTATGATCTTTTGAAGTCGTTTCCCAAGGAAGAACTGTCAGCAATCAAATGGATAGGCCAGGGGCCGAATGAAAATATCATACTTGGTGATCTGTCTATTATGGCTGACGAGATTTTCGAGGGCATGGAAAATAGTCTGGCGGTCAATGTAAGAAAATAATCATCCCTTGTGTGGAAGCCAGGCCCTGAAGAAAGGATTCGCGAAGCTGTATTCATTTTCGCTCTCAAAAAGGATGTTGAGATTGATAAGCCGTGTGATTGCTCTTTTCACGGTTGATGGGTTATCGAACCCGGCGGATTTCATGAATGAAACGGAAAAAACCTTTTTTCCACCCTCTATCGCTATGGCCATGAGGCACTTGAGCTGAATGGCCGTTAAAAGACTGATGTAATTTTCGTACGATTTTTGTTCTCTGGAAAAAATCAATTCCAGTGCGCTTTTCAGTTTGTTCATGCCAATGATCTCCCTTTCAGAAGTTACTTCCCAGAGGACCTCACACAGCTGTTGTATGTCGCCGGAAATATTGTTGGCCATTTCGAATACTTTCTCTAGTGTTTCATCGTCAATCTTACGCTGTCCTTGTGTGAATTTCTTCCTCAGGAACGGAGAGAACTCGTTGTAAGGCAAAGGCTCCACCGTTACGGGAATGGCCGACTTGAAGAAGGGTGAATCGTGATGGGTAAATATGCGAGAGATTTGAATATTTTCTCGAAACAGTTTGTTTTTTGCTTCAAAATAACGACCGCACGAAGAATCCTTCTGCACAAGGCATCGATTGACTTGATGCCCGGGACCACCACACCTTTCACTCTGTGAACGGGTGAACTCAACGTTGGCGACAACAAGAAACCAATATTTATACTCCAAAAAACTCCTTGATACGGTAAAAATGCGGTTTTCTTAATTATTTCGGGTTTTACAATTTATGGTGATTATGATATTTACAGGAGGATTGCTGCTTTGAGTATACGGTGGACGGTAAATGATCATTTTGGCAATGCGAGTTATCTGACCCAGGAACGGTGGGACCACATCGTTGGACCGAATAATCACCCGGAAATGGTAGACTTCGAAGGGCATCTTAAGAAGACAATTCAAACGGGTACTCGAAAACAAGATTCACTTAATCCGCAGAAATACCGATATGTTAAGGCATTTGAAGATTTGCCTGAGGCCAATACGCACATTGTTGCCATTGTATTGTTCAGGTTTAAGGAAAGCGAGACGGGCGAACCTATCCAAAATAACTACATCGTTACAGCATATCAGAAGGAGATAGGTTGAGATTATGGAAAAACCAAGAATTAACTATGATGAGATGAGCGACACTCTCTACGTATCCTTTGAACCTGGAACGAAAGCGACAGGCATTGAGCTGAACGAGCATATCTTATTACGGATAAATAAGGACGAGCATAAGGCGATTGGCTTAACCTTCTTTGAATATTCCCTATTGGCCCAAAAAACATACCTTGGCCCACGTAGCTTCCCCCTGACGGGCCTATCTGATCTATCCGGTGATCTCAGGCAGATTGTTCTTGGTATCCTATTAACCCCTCCAGTGACTGACATTCTTTCTGTGTCCGCGTTTACACCTTCAACTGTTGAGACCATTCCTATTACCTTGTTACAGCCCCTGCCGTTATCCGCTGCATGAAATTGTATAGTCTACTTAACTGAATCTTCACAATTTTCCAGCATAACGTCCATTTGTAATTCAGTAACTCAATACTGAGGAAATTTAATAGTGCGGCTTGATTCGCCATGACAACGGTTTTATCCTCGCCACGACTCTGACCCAAGCCTCCGAAAGTGATTCC
>JAOZQV010000416.1 GCA_029932035.1 Deltaproteobacteria bacterium
TTCTCCACCTACCATTTTGTCAAGGCTTCTGAAAGCCATATCTCATGGGAAAGTCCTCATCATTGACACACAGGGCAAATTTCTCTATATTCCCGCCCTAAGGAATGACAACAGAATATCTGTGCTTTTGTCAGGTGAAATCTGCATGTCCACTTATACCAAGGAATATGATGTAATCGTGGTGGGCGCTGGTCACGGGGGCTGTGAGGCTGCCTTGGCTGCGTCAAGAATGGGGCACCCCACCCTGTTGCTGACCATTAACCTCGATCAAATCGCCGCCATGAGCTGTAATCCCGCCATCGGGGGATTGGCCAAGGGGCATTTGGTAAAGGAGATAGACGCCCTTGGCGGCGAGATGGCCAAAAACACTGACCAGACCGGAATACAGTTCAGGCGCCTCAATACGCGAAAAGGGCTGGCAGTACAGGGCTCGAGATCACAGAATGACCGGGATCTTTACCGCAAACGTATGAAGTCGGTTGTCGAGACACAACCCAACCTTGATATCCGTCAGGCCATGGTGGACTCTCTCCTCGTGAAAGATGGGCAGATCCATGGGGTCGAAACCCAGATCCATGAAAAATTCCTGTCTCGCACCGTGATTTTGACTACCGGCACCTTTCTGAGGGGGCTTATCCACATCGGCCTCGATCATTTTCCCGCCGGTCGCATGGGAGACCCCCCCTCTGTTCGGTTAGCCAGGCAATTGGAGTCTTTGGGTTTTGAGGTGGGGAGACTTAAGACCGGGACCACACCGCGCCTGAACGGCAGGACCATTGACTATAAAAGCCTAATCATACAACCCGGGGATGAACCCCCGAGGCCGTTCTCCTTTACGACCACCAACATCCCTCTCCCCCAGGTGCCCTGTCATATCACCTACACCAACGAGAAGACCCACGAGATTATCAGAGAGGGCCTGGACCGGTCCCCCCTGTTCAGCGGCGTCATCAAGGGCGTTGGCGCAAGGTACTGCCCCTCCATCGAGGATAAGGTGGTTCGTTTTGCAGAAAAAGAACGCCACCAGATATTCCTTGAGCCTGAGGGTCTGAATACGTCTGAGGTATACCCCAACGGGTTAGCCACGAGCCTGCCCGTCGACATACAGATCAGGATGATACACTCCATCCCCGGCCTCGAGAGGGCGGAGATTGTGAGGACCGGCTATGCCATTGAATATGACTACATAAATCCCCTTCAATTAGAACCTACCCAGGAGACCAAATTGGTCAAGGGCCTCTTTCATGCGGGGCAGATAAACGGAACCTCGGGCTATGAAGAGGCCGCTGCCCAGGGGCTTATGGCCGGGATCAACGCGGTCTTGAAGGTTAGGGAGGAAGAGCCTTTAATTCTTTCCAGATCAGAGGCCTATACCGGTGTCTTGATCGATGACCTTGTCACAAAGGGGACCACGGAGCCATACCGCATGTTCACATCGAGGGCAGAATATCGCCTCCTTTTGAGGGAAGATAATGCCGATTTCAGACTCAGGGATAAGGGACACGATTTAGACTTAGTCCCTGATGACATCTATAAGGAGTTTTGCAGGAAACGAGACCTGATAGAAGATCTACTCTTACGATTACAAAAGTTTAGGCTGAGGCCGGAGCCCGAAACCTTAGACAGGTTGAAGCAGTTAGGCACGGCGCCGATCAAGAACGCTACTTCTTTGGCGCAGCTTCTAAAGCGAAGTGAAATCTTTTTTGAGGACCTTCTCCCTTTTGATTCTGGCCTCTCAAATACAGGAGAACGGGTTGCCATGGAGGTGGAAACCCGGATAAAATATGAGGGCTATATTGATCGTCAGGAGCGTGAGGTGGAAAAAATGAAACGGTGGGACGGAGTCAGACTCCCTGAGCATGTCGATTACCTATGCGTTCATGGGCTCTCCACTGAGGTGAGAGAAAAATTAGGCAGGGTCAGGCCCATTTCTTTAGGCCAGGCATCCAGGATCTCCGGTGTGACACCTGCCGCAATTATGGCACTGCAGGTCCATCTGAAAAGATCGAGGGATGGAAAACATGTCTAACTCTATATCAAAAATTGTTTTTTTTCTTGTTACAGGTCTTCTCTTATCCCTTTATGGATGCGGAGAGGGACCAGAGACCGGTGTGGACAAAAAGGAAAAGTCACCGAAAGTGAAGAGTGTCAATATCAGCCCTGTCTCGGCTTCATTACCCACGGGCAACATTGAATATGTGGGAGTTCTCACTGCACGCCGCAAGGTCAAGATTTCCAGCGAATTAGGAGGGATTATTGAGGGTCTCTACTTTGAGAAGGGGGAGAAGGTCGCGGCAGGGAAACTCTTAGCCGAAATCGGCGCCAGCACTGTCCGTCTCCAGGTGCGCGAGGCAGAAGCGGGTGTGGATGCCGCAAGAAGCGTGCTGAAAAAGATGGAAAAAGGGAGCAGGCCCCAGGAAATTCATATAGCAACTTCCGCACTGAGCGAGGCTGAAGCAGCCCTGTTCGAGGCAGAAAAAAATTACAGGAGGATAAAGGAACTTCATAACATCAAGGCTATTTCAGGAAGCAGTTACGACGCGGCCGAGAGACAGGTCGGGACGGCAAAAGCAAGGATGGAATCTGCAAAGCAGCAATTAGTCTTAGCGTTAAAGGGCCCCAGAATTGAAGATATAAAGGGCGCCCGCGCCGCTCTTGCACAGGCAGAAGCAGCCTTAGCTTTAACTAAAAATCGGTTGACAAAATCGATGCTTCGCGCTCCCTGCGACGGGATAATAGCCTTTCGTAATGTGGAGGAGGGAGAGGTCATAGGGGTCGGGACCCCCATAACCGAAATAGTCGAGTTAGAGAAATTGAAGATCAAGCTCTCCTTAGGTGAAAAGGATATCCATATCCTGAACAACCATAAGCGCTTTGGTTTCAGCGTCGATGCCATACCCGGGGAGGAGTTTTCGAGCCGGGTCTTCTTCCTTTCACCCACTGCCGACCGGGCTACCAGGTCTTTCCCATTGGAGTTGATGGTTGACAAGGCAGATCCGCGGATGGCTGATGGCATGACCGTCAGGGTCAAATTCCCCGTTGTTGGCGGCAAAAAGGCCATCAAAGTGCCTTCGGCCTGGCTTTCGGAAGAAGAGGGGATAATGGGAGTGTATGTTCTCAGGAATGGGAAGACCTTATTTAAAAAGGTTACCCTCGGGGCCTACTATGACAACCGGGTAGAAATCTTGGCAGGTCTCGAGGACAAGGACCAGGTTATCACCAACCCCGCAGGGCTGAAGAGCGG
>JAOZQV010000071.1 GCA_029932035.1 Deltaproteobacteria bacterium
CTGTAAAATTCACTGTATTCCTTGGTGTTGCCTCCGGTGCAGAAGGAGTAGGGGCCTGTGGCCGTAAAAACGGCCGCCACAACGCTCCTGTCAAGTGAGGCGTTTTCAAAACCGGCGATAACACCTTTTACCATCTCTGTCGTGTAAGAGTTGTACTGCTTCGGGTTGTTCAAGCGAATCCACGACACGTAGAGACCGTCCACCACATTCCCTTTAGGGTCTGTAAGGGGTCTCTTTTCGTAGACTACACAGGGGGCCTCTGTTCCCCAGTGGACGTCAGTGTGTAAAGCATGATCTTTTATTTCATTGTCTCTCGGCATCCATTCTAAAGCCATAATGTATTCTCCTTATCATTAATCGAAAGTGATAAACACCCCCGCAATAGATCAAAAATCCGGAATAAGAACCATGCGTTTTTCGGGAGAAGCGCTGTGCGCCTCTTCAAATGCCTCCACGATGGTGCTCATGGGGCGTGTTTGAACAAAAGGTTCTATGTCAACCCTCTTTGAGAGCACCATGTCCATAACCGCAGGGTAGTATTCGGGTAGACAAGCCCAGGTGCCTATCATTTCAGCGTCAAATGCCATAAGCCTGCTGATGGAGTAGTTCACCTTTGCCAGGCCAAAGCCCACCACAATCAATTTTCCCGTAAAACCGAGAAGGGCCAGGGCCGTTTCCTGGCCCGGTTTTGAACCGGTTACCTCAAATATTTTCCAGCCATAGGAGGGAAGACCGTTCTGTTTCCTGATGGATTTGAACTCACCGGAAACATCTCTTGGGCTCTTGTCTCTGCTGTTGATAAAGAAGTCAGCGCCGTATGAGAGCATTTTCTTTAGTCGATCTTCAGCAATGTCAATGGCGATAACCGTGCCCGCGCCTAAAGCCTTGGCCTCCTGGACCATGTACTGGCCAACGCCCCCGACACCGATGACGATAACGTTATCCCCAGGTTCGAGCTGAGCGCGTTTTGCGGCCTGGTAGGGTGTTGTCGCTGCATCGGCCACAACGGAGAGGTGTTCCAAAGGGATATCCCCCCGGTTCTTGATTTCACAGAGATCGATACTGGGTACAGGGATATGACTTGAAAAACCTCCGTAGATGCCCATGCTGTTCCCGGGCATTTTCTGGTTTAAACATCGATTTCCTCTCCCTGTCTTGCAGAGATAGCATTTTCGGCAGGGCATGACAGCCGGAATCAGGACCTCCTTACCAATCCACTCCTCGTCCCCGGCTACCACAGTCCCGGAGATTTCGTGCCCTAATGTCAAAGGGGGTTTTGCGATAGTTGGAACGCCATCGTAGAAGTATCCCAGGTCCGTATGGCATATGCCGCAACCCGCAACCTCCACCAGGACTTCTCCGGCCTGCAATTCGGGAACGGGTATCTCCGTTTTCTCGAGTCTGCCCGGTGTCACCTCGCCGGATTCCCGGTCGCGCAAGGTGGGTTGAACCATCTGCCAAGTCTGTATTTTGTCTGGTATTGTCATTTTTCTCCTCCTTAATTAATCATTAATCCTAAATCATCCCGTAGCCCCCGTCCACACAGAGGAGTTGGCCGGTGATGTAGTTGCTCTCGTCGGAAGCCAAAAACGCAAAGGCGGGAGAGATGTCGTCCGGTTCAGCGAACCGTTTCAGGAGTATCCGGTTCATGTAAATATCTTTGAGCTTTTCATCGGTCCGGATCTTCTCTGTCATATCGGTGGCCACAATGCCTAAAGAGATGACATTGCAACAGACATTATAGCGGGCAAGCTCACGGGCAATGGATTTGGTCATGCTGAGGATGCCTCCCTTTGCCGCGCTGTAATTGATCTGGCCCACTGTGCCAACCAGGCCGGCCACCGACATGACATTTATGATCTTGCCGCTGTTCTGCTCCTTCATTCGAAGTCCAGCGGCCTGGGAGCAGAGAAATGCGCCTTTCAGGTGTATATCGACTACCTGATCCCACTGATCCTCAGTCATTTTGATCATTAATGCGGGACGGGTGAACCCGGCGTTATTGACTAAAATGTCGATTTTTCCAAAGGTTTCAACAGCAGCCCCGACCAGACCCTCTGCCTCTGTTTTCTGCGCCACGTCTGCCTTGAAGGCGATGGCCTCGCTTCCTAAGGATTGAATTTCATCAACGACTTCCTTAGCCGCTGTTTCATTGGAAGTGTAGTTGACAACGAGCTTTGCCCCTTCCTTTGCAAATCCGAGGGCAACGGCCCTCCCAACGCCCCTGCTGCTTCCAGTCACCAAAGCAATTTTGTTTCTTAGCCTCATGAGTTCTACCTTTCCAAAAAAATTGTTTCCGGATTATAGGATAATTCCCTAAAAAATCCTGGTTTGATTAATACCTCATATGGCCACCTGCAGTCCCAATTCCATTTCTTCAGGAGGCATGACACATGAAGTATGGCTACAATATAGTCACAATGTGATTACATCAATATGAGAAAAATTTTTCAATGTCAATAAAAATCCGCATCTTCTCAATAAATCCGGGGGGCAAATTCCAGATTGGTTATCAGTAGGCAGGTTTTTGTTCGCCCTGCGGGGTCGTGAAAGAATTTTTCATGGGTCTCAGCAGGGTTGCAAAAAAGGATCTATCGAGGTATTAAACACCACAGGTAAACGCTGGCCGTAGCCCCTTTTACTGAAGTCATGATGATGGAGGGTAGAGTCAATGATAGCGCTTGATGAAGAACAGAGAATGATTTTGAACACCGTGAGACAGATCTCCCAGGAAGAAATCAAGCCGCGGGCCGCCGAGATTGATGAGACAGGGGAATTTCCGTGGGATACCGTAAAAATATTTGCCGAAAATGGGATTTTGACGCCCCTTCTGCCTGAAAAATATGGAGGAATAGGTGCGGAATACTTGCTTTTCGCCATGATTTTAGAGGAGATTTCAAAGGTATGCGCTGCTTCAGCTCTGATCCTGATTGCCCAGGCCGATGGAATGCTACCCATTCTTTATATGGGGGATGAAGCGCTTAAAGAGAGATATCTGCCCCAATTAGCAGAGGGAAAGCTATCCGCCTTTGCCGCGACCGAACCTGGGGCCGGGTCTGACATCCTTTCCATGAGGACGCGTGCCGTCAAAAAAGATGGATTTTATGTCCTGAATGGCCAAAAATGTTTTATTACCAATGGCTGTATTGCGGATATTTTGAGCGCATATGCCTATTCTGACCCTGATAAAAAGGCAAAAGGGATGACTGCTTTTGTTGTGGAGAAAGGGAGCAAAGGACTGGTCTATGGCAAGAATGAAAACAAGATGGGCATGAGGGGATCGATCAATTCCGAACTTTTTTTTGAAGATTTAAAAGTCCCCGTGGAAAATAGAATCGGGGAAGAAGGAGGTGGATTCAAAAATATGATGACCACGATGAACAGCAGCAGGGTCTTTTCCGCTTCCCAGGCGGTTGGTCTGGCCCAGGGCGCCATAGACGAAGCAGTTAACTATGCCACCCACAGAATACAATTCGGTGCGCCGATTTCCAAGCTTCAGGCTATTCAATTCATGATGGCGGATATGGTGGCCCAGACTGAAGCCGCCCGCCTCTTGACCTATCAGGCGGCCACATACCTTGACAAAAACAAAGAGAATCAGATACCTAAATTCTGCTCCATGGCCAAATTCATTGCCTCAGATGCTGCCATGAAGGTTACGACCGATGCCGTTCAGGTTATGGGTGGCTATGGTTATATGAAGGAATTTCCGGTAGAGAGGATGATGAGAGATGCCAAACTCACCCAGATCTATACGGGGACCAACCAAATAATGAGGTTGGTTGCGGGTCGTGAGATATTTAAAGGAGGAGGCAATTGATAACAAGTCAGGATCTCAACCTGTCCTACCCCCTACGCCTTGCTGCCTACTGTTAAAATGGAGTCTATCATGGGTCAGATAACATATTACAGCACCAATGATAAATCGGAGCGCGTCAATTTTGAGACCGCCCTGATGAACGGTCTTGCCTCTAACTATGGTCTTTATATGGTCGCCAAAGAGGACATTCCCAGGCAGGAACCTGGGACGATTAAGGCTATGCAAGGCATGTCTTACGCGGAGATAGCCTTCGAGGTCCTTTGCCCGTTCTTGAAGGAGGAAATCACGGGGGCGGATTTAAAGGAAATGCTCGAAGACGCCTATGATGACGCGGCGATTCCCACGAAAGTGGGGCATGTTACTGGTAAAACCTATATCATGTGGCTGACTCAGGGACCAACTTACTCTTTCAAGGATTATGCTGCCCGGTTTTTTGGAAGGACCCTCAATTATTTTCTCAAAAAATCAGGTTTGCGGAGGGTGGTGGCAGTTGCAACGAGCGGCGACACAGGGGGGGCCGTGGCCGATGCCCTTCATGGCCTGGAGCGGATTGACAATGTTGTATTTTTTCCAAAAGGATCTGTTACCGAAAGACAGCGGAGACAGATGACAACCTTAGGTGGCAATGTCTATGCCTTTGAGGTAAATGGGGATTTTGACGTATGTCAGGCCCTGGCAAAACGCCTTCTCGGGGATAAGGAGTTTGCAGGTGAGTTGTTCAACGACCCTGACCGGTTCACGTCTGCAAACTCCATCAGTGTGGGAAGGCTTCTTCCTCAGGCCGTTTACCCCTTTTTTGCCTATTCCCGCGTTGCCGAATATGACGAACCGATGATAGCCGGCGTGCCGTCCGGGAATTTTGGAGACATGATGGGGACTGTAATGGCGAGGGAGATGGGGCTTCCCATTGCGAAAATAATATGCGGCGTCAATGAGAACGATGAGTTCCCGGAATTCCTCAGAACAGAAGATTACCGGGTCAAACCATCCAAGAAATCCCCCTCTTCTGCCATGATCGTCTCAAACCCGAGCAATTTCGCAAGGCTTGTCGATCTTTACGGCGGGCATGTATACGATGAGCGGGATGATACCGGTAATGTCATCCGGGAAGGCGTGATGGATATCAGACCGGATATGGGAGCCATGAAAAGAGATTTTTACTCCATCAGTGTGAGCAATCCCGATCATTACGCGGCCATACGGGAGGTATATGAGCTATTCGGAATAGCCATCGAGCCTCATGGCGCCGTTGGCTGGCGGGCCCTGGATACCTATCTGCACGGAAACCATGACCGCCTTGCGGTTATCTATGAGACCGCTGATCCGGGTAAGTTTCCCGATGATGTTGAGAAAGCTATCGGCGTGATTCCTGATATACCTGCGAGGATTGCGAAGCAGGCCAAACTGAAGGAAAGGATATACAGTATCGATACTGCGCCGAATGTCAAGGAAGATGGTTCAATCGTGCTGAGTGATTCGCAGTATCAAAAGGCAAAGGAGGTCATTAGAATGATCTTCAGCGGGTCTTGAAGCGTTTTTGTTGAAAACGCATTATAGACCCGACCCCGACCACAAAAATTGATCGCTTGCTCTCAATTTTAGAAAGGAGGTCAGGATGAAACAGAGCAAACTTCACTATGGCTGGATTGTCATTTTCATGGGGCTTTTGACCACCATCGCAGCCCACGGGTTCGGCCGCATGTCTTACACGATCATCCTTCCGGCCATGAAAGACGGGCTCCAGTTTAACTACACCCAGTTAGGGCTTTTGGGTACAGGCAATTTCATTGGCTATCTAACCATGGCAATTATCGGAGGATTTCTTGCCGCGCGATTCGGAACGCGCATCGTCATCACCTTTGCCCTGGTTGTTATGGGCATCACCATGATCCTGACCGGTCTTGCCAATTCATTTGGCTTTATCTTTACTATGCGTCTTCTGACCGGGTTAGGAAACGGGGCATCCTACGTCCCGGCCATGGCGCTGGGGTCAGCCTGGTTTGCTATGAAAAAAAGAGGCTTTGCCACCGGTATTGTCTCAGCCGGCATCGGAATCGGCACCCTTATTTCCGGTTTGGTAGTACCCCCTATACTTGCTTCCTTTGGTCAAAATGGCTGGCGCTTTTCCTGGTACATTCTGGGAGGCGCCGTACTGGTAATTTCCGGAATAGTTTATACGTTTGTGCTCAGCCGCCCGGAGGAAAAGGGATTGCAGCAGGTGGGCGCAGAAGAAACGAAAGCCAGTCCGGCTGCTTCTTTGGATACAAAAAAGGCTTCACCCCTTCAGTGGACCAGTGTGATTAAAATGGGATCGGTCTGGTACCTGGGCGTCGTCTATTTTTTCTATGGTTTCTCCTACATTATTTACATGGTGTTTTTTGCCGCCTATCTGGTTAAGGAAATGGGTTTTACCCAAGAAGCGGCCGGAGGGTTGTGGGCCTTGGTTGGAGGGTTGAGCATTTTTTGCGGCGTTATCTGGGGCAGCATATCCGACCGCCTCGGCCGCGGCAAAGGCGCAGCTCTGGCCTATCTGGTTCTCGGGCTTTCCTACGTTATCTATGCCTTGATAAAGGTAAAATTCGGCTTTTATCTGTCGGCAGGTTTATTCGGGCTGACAGCCTGGAGTATTCCGACGATTATGGCAGCAGCAGCCGGTGATTTTGTGGGGCCGCGTTTGGCACCCGCCGGGCTCGGATTTATTACATTGTTTTTCGGCGTCGGTCAGGCCTTGGGGCCAGCCTTAGGAGGATATCTGGCAGATACCACCAATTCATTTACTCTACCATTTCTGGTGGCCGGAGGAATTTCATTTATGGGAATGATCTTATCTCTTTTTCTTAAAAAACCAACTTAGCGCCTATCAACCCTCGAAGGGCCGATCTCCTCTTCGCTGAAGTCCTGCGGTCGAAACCAGGGAAACGCGTTTGCACGAAAGGAGTTGTCTTGAGACCCACGGTTGGTCTTTAAAGGAGGGCAGGGAGTCTGCCCAGGTGGGATCATCTGGCATCCATTGAAAGGATGCTTGATGGAAGATTTTTTCAACCATGTTTTTCCATTTCATCGATCAGTGCCGACAACTCCGTACATTTAGCCCTTAACCTCTGATAGCCTTGTTTTTTTGAACCCGTTTTTTCTTTTCCTCCCTGTAGTGATTCTGGCACATCCGGTATTCCTTCCATATCGCCTCTGAGATAACCTCTCTCAAGCAGGTTTACAGAATAATCTGCGATTTGTTCAGGGGTATAAGAATCGGGTCCGGGTTTGTACTACTTATATACTCAGTTACACATTCCTATTAAGGCAAAGGCCTGCAGTTTTGGATCTGCATTTCTGAAAAGCCCCTGTGATATCCCCTCCCCAATGATTTCCCTATCCGGTCTATTCATGGCTTTTTCCGGTTTGAGTTGAACTGGTAGAGGGTTTCCCCGGTCTTTATAAAAGATTATAAAATCAGCAAGTTAGTCACTATTGCTCTCGGCGAGTCACCACTGTCTCATGGTGTCTCACCGATGGTTGCAGATCAAAATTTAGTCTAACGGTTAAACAGACCTTAACCATTTGATATTAGTAGAACTTTACTGTCCATTCCCTGAAGCCTTTATTTGGCACTGAACTTGCTCATAAAAGGAGTATCTGAATTGCCCACGGACGGATAAAGGAATTAAATTCCGACGCGGCAACCCTCATCAAATGACAACGCTTTGGTATGCAAACCCCATATATATGAGCCATCAATTAGCCCGCGGCTTAGTCCATCTGCGTTTTATCTATAATCCCTCAATCTTAAATTTTGAAAAAGGCCGAAGCGTATCATTTACGTTTTGGCCTTTTTTCGACGGGACTATGGATAAAACTCTAATAAGGTACCTCAAAGAGGTGGGCCTTCTGCACATACCTTTCGTATTCACCTTTCTGTGATCCGTTCAATTCCAGTGGAGGCTGCGGGACGGCGATTGAATGGGCATAATGAAATGGACATTTTCATAGTCCTTGTCTATGATCCTTCGCCATGGAGAGAGTCGAAAAAAGCGGCCTTGTCGGCCAGCGACAACGATCAACGGCCGGCGCCTTATTCGGTTCGTCGGCTTATCTGATATGGGGGCTAAGCCCTCTTTTTTGGAGGGTGCTTCAGACGATCCCTGCCCTGGAACTTATCTGCCATCGGATTGTGTGGTCGTTCGCCTTCCTGATCCCTTTTGTCCTTTTTTCTGGAAAACAACGAAATGAGTTGAAACAGATCTTTATGCGCCCGAAGACCCTGGTGATCCTGCTGATCACTTCCCTGCTCGTGGGCAGCAACTGGCTGGTCTATGTCTGGGCGGTCAACAACGATCGTGTCCTGGAGGCCAGCCTTGATCCTTACCCTCCCTGCTCTGGTTTATCTGGGCTACCTGGGCGCTTCCGGCGCGGGGGCAGAAAGGCAATGGAGGCCGGATTTCAATTATCCGAATACTGGATGCCAGGGTTGGGAGGAAAAGAGATGTGGGAAGGTCACGCCAAAAATACAGCCCGGGTACTAAATGCAATAAACCCCGATTATATACGGTCGCGTCCCTTTTTCCCTTCACCCGGTTCCCCTCTTTTTGAGGCCCATAACAGGGGAGAATTTCAAACGGATAAATAGGCACTTTTCCGGTTTATCCGGGTTAAGAGGTTATGAGATTAATTACCAAAGGGGAGCTAACAAAACTGTCAAACACCCATGACAAAGGAGACCGCAATGGCAAAAGATCCGGGAATTGGGTACAAAGTCGTAGCCACGGTTATCAGTGTGAAAGGTGATTGCAGCGCCGGTCATGAGGCAGGGGATTCATTTGAGATCAGTTGTCACAATCCCGGCGGATTGTGCGGCTTTTTCTATCATGACATATTTCCCACTCTTTCCACTTTTCAGTTCGGCGGAAATCTACCCTGGTGGGAAGGCGATACAATTGAAATCCAATGTTCGGATAGTCATAACCTTGTAACATTGAAATTGGAAAGGTCAAAGAGGCTGTAGGGGGACCGGCGCTATGAAAAAGACCCTTTTAATCCGAATATTCCCTTGCCCCCATGTCGTTGAAAACCGGGAACTGCTCGCATGTGTTTTTTTTGGGCCGGCGCATTGTAGTCGAAGCCCTTCAAGGTGCGGCGCTCAACTTTTGAGCCGATGACACGATCAATGGCATTTACCATTTGATTGTCATCACGGGTGATCAATGTGAATGCATCTCCGCTTTGGTCGGCCCGTCCGGTCCGGCCGATACGATGGATGTACGCGTCCGGGGTGTTCGGCATATCGTAATTAATAACGTGAGAGATCTGACAGATATCAATGCCGCGCGCAGCGATGTCGGTGGCTACCAGCACTTGAAATCTCCCGTTGCGGAAACCCTCGAGAGCGGCCTGGCGACGGCCCTGGGAAAGATTGCCTTGCAGTGAGGTAGAACGGAAACCGGCCCTGGACAGTTGTTCTCCAAGGCGCTTGGCACGGTGTTTGGTGCGTGTGAACACCAACACGGATTGAGAATTGATATGGCTCAGAAGTTTCAGCAGGAACGCTGTTTTCAAATGCTGCGCCACCGGATAATGGGCGTGGCTGACGGTCTCCGCCGGGGCGGTTTCCCCTGCCTTTATTGTAATCGGGTCCCTAAGAATGTCTTTGGCCAGGCGGTGGATTTCATTGGGCATGGTGGCTGAAAACAAAAGTGTTTGCCGTTGAGCCGGGAGATGTTTCAGTATTCGTCGAATGTCCGGAAGAAATCCCATATCAAACATATGATCGGCTTCGTCAATCACGAGCACTTCTACCCGTGAAAGGTCGATCGTTTTACGGTTCAAGTGGTCAAGGAGCCGACCGGGACAGGCAACAACAATCTCTGCGCCCCGATTCAGTTTTTTAATTTGAGTGTTGATGTTCACCCCGCCGTACACGGTGACGCTTCTCATGCGGGTCTCTTTTCCCAGGGTGTTGATGGCATCGTGAATCTGTTCAGCCAATTCGCGAGTGGGAGCGATGATCAGTGAACGGACATGACCGCGTTTGCCTTGCATCAACCGGTGTAAAATCGGCAGTGCAAAGACCGCCGTCTTACCGGTACCGGTCTGGGCCAGGCCCATAATGTCTCGTCCGTTCATGACCGACGGGATAGCCTTGGTCTGGATAGGGGTTGGTGTGACAAACCCGGCAGCAGCTACACCTGCCTCGACGCTGGGGTTTAAATTAAATGCTTTAAATTCCATAAATTCCTTTCTTATGTTGAGCCGATCTCAAACGCACAGTTTGATTGCACTTCCTTTCAGAGGTCACAGGATATCACTCCAGGTTATGCCTCGTGAAATTTTAGTCCAAGGAAGTGGGTTCCGCCGTGGCGGATGTGGGTTTGCGCCTCAGGAACATATTTCGCCATACTGAAACAATCTTGCATTTCACTTGGTGAATATTCCAAGGACACTGCTCTGAAACTGGTAACCTGTACTTTCTCTGGCTCCACAGGTTGCGAACGAGTGGCAGGCTTAAGCACCCCTTATAAGGGAGCAAAATGATAGGATCGATAAGGAGGTTTTGAGATCGGCAATGTGTTAAAATAAAAAAAGCCCCGAACTTATTCCAGGGCTTACGATACCGCCTTTTTCATCTTTTCATCCAGGAACAGCAATTAATACAAAATACTTTATGCCATTGATTCACCATTGTCAAGTAAAATCCTGAATTCCGCAAATGAGGTATTTTAACAGGAGAGTTGGCTCCTTTATTATACTGGGCGCAAAAATTCAGGCAGGTTTGTTTGAAAAAAGATGACGGCCAGGGTTGCATTACAGAAAAGCTGAATTACTTTATCCGGTCACCCTGCCAAACTGTGGCGGGGTATTTTTTTTGCATTCTCGCACAACATCTTAAAAAACTAAGGAGATAAGAAAATGACAGACATTTCAAAAATCACGCTGTACAGCGGCGGCCACAAGGGGGCCGAAGCAGAATTCGGCAAACTTGCCGAGGCCTGGCACATGAAAGAGGTGAATATATCATTTGAAGGGCACAATGCCGAGCGCACCCGGGGCGTCCGGGTGCTGAGCCGGGAAGAGCTGCAAAAGGGCGATGTCAGTATGGAAATTGTGTCCAAACGGATGAAACGCGCTTACTCCCAGACGGATAAGATCCGAAAAGTCATCCAGTCTATTTTTCACATGGTCAATAGCGGCTACCATGTCATTGCGGTCGGGTGGATACAGGCGGACAACACCGTCAAGGGGGGAACCGGCTGGGGGGTCGAGTTGGCAAAACTATTTAACCGGCCGCTGAACGTCTATGATCAGGAACGAAAGGGGTGGTTTTCCTGGGAGGACAATCAATGGGTTGAGAACACACCGACTATTACCTCAGATACGTTTGCCGGTACCGGAACCCGCTACCTCTCCGATGACGGCAGGCATGCCCTCCGCAATCTTTTCATCAGCTCCTTTGGTCCTGTGGAACAAAAATAATGAATGAATCGTGAATAGGGTCAGGCCTTGACCCGCTGCTACCCCTAAAAAAATGAGATCAATCCCGCGTGTTGGGGGATAAACTACTTTTTTGGCTTGATGAAGGATGTCCACTACTCATATGGCTCTATTAAGTTTTCAGGATGTGAGTGTTGCTTTTGGTGGTCTGCCTCTGCTTGACAGGGTGCACTTGCAGGTGGAGAAGGGGGAAAGGGTCTGTCTCCTCGGGCGTAACGGAGAAGGCAAGACGACCATCTTGAGGTTGATAAGCGGTGAGATTGAACCGGATGGCGGGGTAATCACCCTTAATAGAGGTGCAAAGGTAGCGGGTCTTTCCCAGGAACTACCACCTGACCTCAGGGGCTCTGTTTACGATGTAGTGGCCGACGGGCTGGGGCAAATCGGGGCTTTGTTGGAAGAATACCAGCAACTCACAAGAAGCCTGGCTAAGGGTGCTGATAAGGCCGCTATCAAGAAAATGGAGATGTTGCAGGAGGAATTGGAGAGGGCACAGGGATGGCAGATCCGCCAGCATGTGGACATGGTCCTGACACGGCTCTCCCTGGACCCTGATATAAGGTTTGAAACCCTGTCTGTGGGGTTCAGGCGAAGGGTTCTCCTGGCAAGGGCGCTGGTTGCGGAACCGGACATCCTTCTCCTTGATGAGCCCACCAACCATCTGGATTTACCCTCCATATGCTGGATGGAAAAGTTCCTGCAAAAGTACAGAGGAACCATCATTTTTGTCACCCACGACAGGATATTTCTCCAAAAACTTGCAACCCGGATCATTGAGGTAGACCGAGGCCGTCTTGTTAATTGGGAATGCGGGTACCGAGAGTTTCTTGAACGCAGACAAGCAGCTCTGGACGTGGAAGGGACACAGCGAGACCAGTTTAAAAGGAAGCTGGCAAAAGAGGAGGAATGGATCAGGAAAGGGATCAAGG
>JAOZQV010000072.1 GCA_029932035.1 Deltaproteobacteria bacterium
ACTGCCATACGGTGGAAGATGTGGACAGAAAAACAGACCAGCTCTGCAGATATTGCAAGGTTCTTCTTGAGGATGAATTAAAGATCCTGGCGTGATGTGCACCGTTTAGACGGGATAACAATTGGGTTTTGTGAAAAAAGCACAAGAAATTTTTCACTGTTTTTCTTTGCGAGCTTTGCGCCTTTGCGTGAGACCTTTTAATTTCTGAGGAAACGCTTAGTTAGCCTCTTCCAGCCGATTTGCGGCATGCACCCATAGATATCATTGCCCAGGAAGCCTCCATCAACGGTAAGGGGGCCGGCATTATCCTCTATCATCTGATAAAGGCCGGTAATTTCTCCTTCCATAAAACCCGCTGTTTCGGTGTTGAGCATGAGATTTTTCAAGTCATGCCTGAGATCCTTGGCGTGAATCCTCATGATCCAGCCTTCGGAAAAAGGTTGCTCATTGGCCAAACTCCCCTGTTCTCTCAAAACCGGGTTGATGGCGGTGACCACTCCGCTCACCGGTGATATGACCTTTGCCAGATGCTCTCCCCGGCTGATAGTGATATCTGCCTGTTCTTGTTTGACTTCCTTCCCCACGAGAGGGGCCTTAATGGAGTCGAGAGGACCCAAAAGACGTAGGGAAAAATCGTCCATTCCTACCCTTACAGTGGACCCTTCTTCTATTTTTGCCCATGTGTGGCCTTTGTGAAAGTAATACCCTTGCGGGATTTTGAATCCCTCAATTTCCATCGTGTCAACCGGGGTCACAACCGCGTGTACTTGATGCTGGTCATCGAAGTATTGATCAAACTCACAGTCCGCGCAATGGTATCCATGGGTGCACGCCCTGAAGTCTATCTTGCCTTTCATGGAGTGGAGGCATGGCTGCTTCCATGGAGGGAGCGCCTTAAGTTTATCCTTCCAAAAAATGACCTTGCCGCGTTTCCCTTTGGGGTGTGCCCCTTTTTGTTTAAGGCGGATGTTTGCCTCTGCAGCTCCTTTCAATGCCCTATCAAATGGGCAGGTCCCGCATTTATAATTGCTTTTACACGGTTTTTTGGCAACCACCCCTGCCTGCATCCACAAGCAGGGGGAGAGGTCGGGTTTGGAACTATGTTTTAGGCAGGTTGTTGATCCCATTATCCTAAGTCCTCAGTGTCAAAACAACTCGGTCTCAATCCGTTGTATATGGCTTGCAGGTTGCCGTTTCCCGGCAAAGCCTGCGTGTTTTTCTCATCCGGTTTTCAGAAAAGTCTTAGTCAAACTGTTCCATCCAAGTGAGGGGAGATTTCCATAGATATCCTCGGCTAAGAAACCACCATCCGCAGCCATTGGACCTGCCACATCTTCAATCATATTCTCCAACGTGGTTATCTCTCCGTTTATCCACTCAAGACTCTCTGCCTCTGCCATAAGCTTCTTGGCGGTGCCTTTGATATTGGGAGTGCGCACGGTAAAAAGCCAGCCGTCCCCGTATGGTTCCCGGTTGGCAAGGTCTGGTCTTTCGCGCAACTTGGGATTTACATCAACTATGACCCCGTCCACAGGGGAGAGGACGTCGGCCAGATTCTCTTTGCGTTTAAGACCCCATCCGGGATTGTTCTGATCCAACTCCTTGCCCATCAGAGGAAGATCGAATGCATCAGCTTTGCCTAAGAGTTTCAATGAAAAATCATCCATTCCCACACGGATATAGCCCCCGCTTTCGATTCGTGCCCATGTGTGACCGTTATGAAAATAATAGCCCACCGGCATGTCGAACCCCTTCACTTGCTGTGTCTCATTAGGGATGGTTTTGGTCTTTGTGGACCACACGTCTTCAAAGAACTGGTCGAAATCGCATGTGGAACATTCAAAATCATATGCACAGGTCCTCTTGGCGATCCGGTTGGTTAGACTGTGCCTGCAGGTCCTGTCCATGCTGGGTCTTTTTCTCATGGCATCCTGCCAACTGATCTGTTTGCCGTTTTCGACCTTCTTCTTCATGCCGAGATCATATTTGCACGTGGGGCAGTCATAAAAGTTATTGCAGTTCTTGAATGCCACCACGCCCGACTCCATCCATAAGCAGGGATTGGCCGTCTTGGCATTTTTATCGGGTTTAACCATCCAAACCTGGCCTCCCAAAACCGTTCCGATTTCAGATTTGCCTCCCAAGTCCTGGTTACTCCCTCTCCTGTAGGATGTCCCGATCCCTAATCTGTCCCTCTTGCTTTCATTTCCTGTTCTTGCCATTTTAGACCCTCCCTCTATTCAGTTCTTTTTGGATTTTGATTTCGCGATTTTACATCTCAATAGAGCAAGAGTGATGCCATTTAGGGGGATTTCTTTCAAAAAATATGCTGATTGATTTGGATCGAGAGCGAATAAGAGATCTGTGCAGGTACGATTCTGATCCTGTTTTACGGGATTTTATTGGTGCAATTTTGTTGAAATATAATGTAATTTAAAGGAGTTGAAATATGGCAGGGAAAAGCGAGGCGCCATATATTTGAGTTTTTCT
Organism: Deltaproteobacteria bacterium; assembly: GCA_029932035.1. Lineage (GTDB taxonomy): Bacteria > Desulfobacterota > DSM-4660 > Desulfatiglandales > Desulfatiglandaceae > Desulfacyla. The sequence continues at coordinate 2,491 of JAOZQV010000072.1, forward strand.
GTCTGGCGACGAATAATTTGAGAATATTTTGATTTCTGTCTGACTATCTGTCTTGAGCAGTGTTTGGATGTAGGGGTTGGAGTGTAGCTTTCTCCAACAGGGAGATGCTACCCCACTCGGTTTATTGAGGAGAATGAATTGTTTATTCAGTAGTTTAAGATGGTTAGGCTACTGTTGCGAAATACAACATGCAAATCCTATTTTTCTACACAATAGAAATCTCGTCAAATAGTTGAGCCCCGCACCACTCAGCTACTCAACGATGTCTGTTATCTGATTGACACAACCTCATTTTTTCCGTATTCTTCCTCTCAGTACAGTAATCTTAAACCATTCGACGAGGTTTGTAAATAAGGATACCGCATGACATTAAATGATCTGGATTTGGAGGTTCCGAAATTAGGAGAATGCCGTATAACCTCGCCAATGAGTTCACCGGATTTTGTTGACGATGGGGAACGCGTCCTCTTTGATTCAACTCTGAGGGAAGCCGAGGCCTTTCTCCAGAAGGGGAGAAAGCTGCAATGCTTCGAGATGGCCGGGCCAAGGGAGAAGATCTATTTCGACCCCTCAAAGCTCAAGTGCGGGATTGTCACGTGTGGGGGTATCTGTCCAGGCCTAAACGACGTGATCAGGGCGATTGTATTAAGCCTTCATCATCATTATGAAGTGGGAACGGTGTTTGGGTTTCGGTATGGGTATGAAGGCCTTTCACCGGTATACCGGCACCCGCCAGTGGAACTGGGTCTGAAAGAGGTGCACGATATTCACACGAAAGGGGGTACGATCTTGGGTTCATCCCGAGGTCCTCAGGATGTTGTGGGGATGGTTGACACCTTGGAACGGATGAATATAGGCATCCTTTTTACTATCGGGGGGGATGGCACTTTGAGGGGGGGGCAGGCTATTTATGACGAAATTGGGCGGCGAGGTCTCAAGATCAGTGTGATCGGCATTCCAAAAACCATAGACAATGATATCTCCTACGTGGACGAGTCATTTGGCTTTGAGACCGCGGTTGCGGAGACAAGGACCGCTATCTACTCCGCCCATGTTGAGGCTCAGGGGGCGAGGAACGGCATCGGTCTGGTGAAGCTGATGGGAAGGGAGTCCGGTTTTATTGCGGCATATTCCACATTAGCCAGTAGTGACGTGAATTTTTGTCTGGTACCGGAGACCCCTTTCAAAATGGAGGCCTTTTTCTCCGCCCTTGAGGAGAGGCTCGAAAAGAGACGCCATGCCGTAATTGTCGTGGCAGAAGGAGCGGGACAGGATCTCTTAGAGAAAACCGGCAAGCGGGATGCATCCGGCAACCTCCGCTTCAAAGATATCGGTCTCTTTCTGAGAGATCAGATCAGGTCTTATTTTAATGAAGTTGGTCTGAAGATAACCCTGAAATATATTGATCCGAGCTATACGATCCGGAGCAGGCCTGCAAATCCTCACGACTCTGTATTCTGCCTGCTTCTCGGTCATTGTGCTGTGCATGCAGGGATGACCGGCAGGACGAATATGTTAGTGGGTTACTGGAACGGCGAGTATACTCACGTGCCTATACCCCTGGCCGTTTCAAAGCGGAAGCACGTTAATCCGGAAGGTAGGTTGTGGAGCAGTGTATTGGAATCCACCGGACAACCGAGAGAAATGGAGTGATACCAAAAATCGGACACTGGAAGGGGGTATCTCGGTGTTTTGATACTTCAGCAATGTTATCCAATAGTTAGGCGTAATCTCCATGTTTGGGACAATCGGTTCCAGCGGCCTGGAGAACTTTTTGGAAGACTGCAGGAATTTAATGTTCATTTTTTCTTGACACCCAATAAAAATAATATATAAAGGAGCTTGTTACAAAATGCACAAGGGTTCTCCATGAGAGAATTTAGGTGAAGGCGCTGATCTTGATGAGTCAGAAGCATGGGTCCCCTATAAATTTTAAGCGCCATAAGGCTGCTTTTTTAAGAATTAAAAATCGGCGATCCTATGCCGCCCTGGCGGGACCGAATTCATTGCTGAATATGTTTTTGATACGGGTGCCAGAGGGTATCACAGAGAAAGGAGGTGTATGCGGAGTAAGGTTCTAGTTTTTTTGGACAATTGTTTAAGGCTTTAAAACCGTTAATTGTAGGAGGTATAATAATGCCAAGTTTTGTAATTACAGAAAAGTGCGATGGTTGCAAAGGGCAGGACAAGACAGCTTGTATGTACATCTGCCCCAACGACCTGATGTTCCTGGATATGGAGAAGATGAAAGCGTATAACCGTGATCCTTCCATGTGCTGGGAGTGCCAGTGCTGCGTAAAGATCTGCCCCCAGCAGGCCATGGATGTCCGCGGTTATTCAGATTTCATTCCCTTGGGAGCGAGCTGTGTTCCCCTGCGGGGTTCAGAGGATATCATGTGGACGGTCAAATTCAGGGACGGCAGCCTCAAGAGGTTCAAGTTCCCCATCAGGACAACCGAAGAAGGCTCAGCAGATCCATTGGGGGGCTATGCAGCTCACGATGATCTTAACAGCGAAGCCTTAGCAACCGAACCCGAATCCTTAGGGCTCGATGCAGTTCCCACAGTATAAAGAAAGGAGGTATTAAGATAATGGCAAATTTTGAAACAGTAGAAGTTAGCACAGACCTCCTGATTCTCGGTGGGGGGTTTTCAGCTTGTGGTGTGGCCACAGAGGCAGCTTACTGGGCCAAGAAAAACGGACTGAAGGTGACTCTGGTCGATAAGGCGGCGTTGGATAGAAGTGGTGCCGTGGCAATGGGTCTTTCGGCAATCAACCAGTATGTAGGCGTTCGGGACGGTGAGAATACCTGCGAGGACTATGTCCGCTACGTTCGTCAGGACCTGATGGGTGTCTCGAGAGAAGACCTGGTCTATAACATCGCCCGTCACGTGGACTCTACCGTGCATCTCTTTGAAAAATGGGGTCTCAAGATCTGGACCGACGAAGAGGGCAAGTATGTGCATGAGGGTCGCTGGCAGCTCATGATCAACGGCGAGTCTTACAAGATCCTCATCGCCGAAGCAGCCAAGAACGCCATCGCCGATGCCGGTGGTGAGATCTTTGAGAGGATCTTTATCGTAGAGCCGCTGTTAGACGGCAACAAGTGTGTGGGCGCTGTAGGTTTCAGCACGCGTGAAGAGAAATTCTATGTGTTCAAGGCCAAGGCCACCGTCGCCACCATGGGCGGCGCGGTTCACGTGTTCCGGCCCAGGTCGGTGGGTGAAGGTTTTGGACGTTCCTGGTATCCTCCGTTTAATACCGGTTCCAGTGCCTATTTCACCATCAGGGCCGGCGCAGAGATGACCTGCCAGGAAGTCAGGTTTATTCCTGTTCGGTTTAAGGATGCATACGGTCCTGTGGGTGCATGGTTCCTCCTCTTCAAATCGAGGGCCATCAGTGCAGAGGGCGGTGAATACATGGCCGTCAGAAAAGACGAGCTCCAGAACTGGGCCCCCTATGGCCTGGCCAAACCGATCCCGGCAAATCTGAGAAACTATCTCGGTATGTTGGATGTGGATGAAGGTTTAGGTCCTCTTTATATGGAGACCGCTGAGGCCATCAACAAGATCGCCGATGTCTTCAAAGATGATCCCAAGGGATACAAGAAAAAGATGAAGGAACTCGAGGCCGAGGCATGGGAAGACTTCTTGGATATGACCATCTCCCAGGCACATCTCTGGGCGGGTCTGAATGTCAAGCCTGAAGAGAAGCACTCTGAAATTGCGGCCTGCGAGCCTTACTTCATCGGTTCCCACTCCGGCGCCTCCGGCGCCTGGGTGAGCGGTCCCGAAGACATGGATACCCCGTACAAATGGGGTTATGCCAATATGTGCACGACAGATGCGCTCTTCGCGGCAGGCGATGCCTCGGGTGCATCCAGCCATAAGTTCTCGTCCGGTTCCCATGCGGAAGGCCGGATCGTTGGTAAGGCGGCCATCAAGTACATCGTGGAAAAGGGTGCAGAGCCCAATGTGGACGCTGCCAAGGTGGATGAGATAAAGGCCAAGATTTTGGCTCCGCTGGATCGCTACCAGGAGTTCTGTAATGAGACCACCGATCCTGCCATCAACCCCAACTACCTCCTGTGGCGTCAGTTCATGGATCGTCTCCAGAAGATCATGGACGAGTATGCAGGTGGCGTGACCGCGGCCTTCAAGACAAGCAAGTCGAATCTTGAAAGGGCCATGGAACTGTTCGTATACCTCAAAGAAGACTCGGAGAAGTTGGCTGCCGAGGATATCTACTCCCTTGAAAGGGTCTGGGAGAATATCCAGAGGATGTGGCAGGGCGAGGCCCATATCAGGACCATGCTCTTCCGCGAGGAGACCAGATGGCCGGGCTACTACTTCAGGTCTGACACACCGAAGATGGATGACGAAAACTGGCTCTGCTTTGCCAATTGCAAGTGGGATCCCGCAAGCGGTGAGTGGGAGATGTCCAAGAAAGATATCTGGAACATCCCCGGTGTATAACCTTTAACCTGAGATGAACATACTCCAGGCATCGTTTTCGGTGTCTGGAGTATTTCATTTATATGGTCAATATATGGAGACCTCTTCGACCTTTAGAGCGTATTTGGTCAATGAACATTTTTGCAATAATCAGTGATGCAAAAATGGATATTGACGAAATACGCTTTTTGTATTAATAGATCTTACAAAAAACTACAACCCTGGAGGATACAATGGCAGATGTACAAACGACAAACCAGAGTATATTAGTAGTTGGCGGGGGCATGAGCGGAATTACAGCCGCCTTGGAAGCGGCTGAGGCCGGTTATGAAGTGGTGCTGGTTGAAAAAAATCCCTATTTGGGTGGCCGCGTGACCCAATTATACCAGTATTTTCCCAAGCTGTGCCCGCCAAACTGCGGTCTGGAGATTAACTTTCGGCGCATGAGACAGAATCCCAAAGTTCGTTTTTTTACTATGGCTGAGGTAGCGGGCATTTCAGGGCAGGAAGGGGACTATGACGTCACCGTCAAACTTTCCCCCCGGTATGTTAATGAGAAATGTACCTGCTGCGGGAAATGCACTGAGGTGTGTGAGGTTGAGATAGACAACCCGTTTAATTATGGAATGGATAAGATCAAGGCCGCCTATCTCCCCCATGAATTTGCATTCCCCATGAGATATGTGCTGGATCCTTCTATTGCGGGGACCGATGAGGGAAAAAAATGCCTCGATGTCTGTGAATACGGCGCCATCGATCTGGAGATGGAAGAGACTTCCTTTGACCTGAAGGTCGGCGCTATTGTCTGGGCTGCGGGGTGGGATCCCTTCGATGCTGCAAAGGTCGATTATTATGGTTTTGGTGAATATAAGAATGTCATTACCAATGTAATGATGGAGAGGATGGCAGCGCCGAGTGGACCCACAGAGGGAAAGATATTGCGGCCCTCTGACAAAAAAGAGCCCAAGAATATTGCTTTTATCCAGTGCGCCGGGTCGCGGGATGAGAACTATCTCCCCTATTGCTCAGGAATATGCTGCCTCGCCTCTTTGAAGCATACTACATACGTGAGAGAACTGTATCCTGATTGTGATGTAACCATCTTCTTCATAGATATCAGGGCGCTTGACAGGTTAGAGGACTTCTATACCAAGGTTCAAGAAGACGAAAAGGTGGTCTTTATCAAGAGCAAGATCGCTAATATCACCGAGGATGAGGAGACAGGCGGTCTGCTCCTTGAAGGGGAAAACACCAGGACGGGCGAACAGATCCTGATGAACTTTGACATGGTTGTTCTCGCAACGGGTATGGTGCCCAACAAGATCGAAATAGATGCCGCGCCCGATGTTTCCTATGATGAGTATGGGTTTTTAATAAATGATCCAGAGAAGACCGGAATCTATGGCGCCGGCTGTGTAAGAAGGCCGACCGATGTCGCTTCATCTGTGCAAGACGCCACAGCAGGGGCCTTAAAGGCTATCCAATCAATCGCGAGGAGGTAACTCGATGGACAAGAAGACAGCAATTTATATTTGCACCGGGTGCGGCATCGGAGATGCCTTAGATATTGAGCAGCTCAAAGAGGAGGGTACTGAGGATTTCAGTATAGATCTTACCAAGGATCATCCCTTCCTGTGCGGCCAGGAGGGCGTTGACATAATAAAACAGGATATAGAGGGTGAGGGGATAAATACCGTCATTATCGCCGGCTGTTCTCACAGGGTCAACTATGATGCCTTCAATTTTGGTCAGGGTGTCATCGTTCAAAGGGTCAATTTGAGAGAGCAGGTGGCCTGGAGCCAGCCTCCTAAAGAGGAAGATACCCAGATGTTGGCTGAAGACAACCTGCGGATCGGTTGTTCCCAGGCCAAAGACACCGAATTGACTGAGCCGTTTAAGGCAGAGGAAGAATATTCCAAGGATATCTTAGTCGTAGGGGGAGGGCTTGCCGGGATGACCGCGGCCTTAGAGACCGCCAAGGCCGGGTATCAGGCCGTCATTGTCGAGAAAGAAGCCAGTTTAGGTGGTTTCCTCGGCAAGATGAAAAAGCTAATCACCATGCCCTATAAGGATGTTTCGGAATCTGGCGCCGAGGAACTGATCAAGGCGATTGAGGAAAATTCCAAGGTCAAGGTCTATACCTCCTCCACCGTCGAAAAGATCAGTGGGGCCCCTGGTCTATATACCGTTGACATCAAAGCAAACGGAAATGGGGCGAGTGAGAGGGTAGGGGCAGTGGTCCAGGCAACGGGATGGGTCCCCTATGATGCCAACAAATTGGGGCACTTGGGCTATGGCAAATTTAAGGATGTGATTACAAATGTGGAGATGGAAGAAATGGCCGCGGCCGGCAAGATCACCCGGCCCTCGGATGGGAGCGAGGTCAAGAATGTCCTCTTTATCCAGTGTGCCGGATCCAGGGACCCTGAGCATCTCCCCTACTGCTCATCAGTTTGCTGCTTAGTTTCCATGAAGCAGGCAACTTATGTAAAAGAGCAGAATGCCGAGGCAGTTAATTATGTCCTATATAAGGATGTGCGTACCGTCGGGCAGGCAGAGGACTTTTACCGAAAGGCACAGAATGATGGGAGTGTTTTCATTCGAGGCGAGGCCGCTAATGTGGGAGAGGCAGGCGGCAAGCTCTTTGTAGAGGCGGATGACGAGCTTTTGGGTGAGAGGGTTAAGATTGAAGAGCTGGATCTAATCGTATTGGCTGTTGGTATGGTTCCGGCCTCTAAGCCTGAGACTACCCCTAAGATCAAGGCGCCTGCCGACACAGAAGGGGCCGATGAAGACGGGATGATGGAGGTTATGCCTGACTCCGGGTTTTTTGCAAACAGCGCCCTCAATTTAGAGTATCGTCAGGGACCTGAGCTGCCAACCCTGAAATATGGGTTTCCCGATTCACACTTCATCTGCTTTCCTTATGAAACGAGACGAACGGGTGTTTATTCAGCCGGGTGTATAAGGAGGCCCATGGAGACTGCCAAGGCCATAGACGATGCGGTTGGCGCGGCCATGAAGGCAATCCAGTGTACCGAGGTAACGGCCGAGGGCAAGGCGGTCCACCCCAGGGCAGGAGATATGACCTACCCCGAGTTCAACATGCAGCGATGTACCCAGTGCAAGCGGTGCACTGAAGAATGCCCCTTTGGTGCGATCAACGAAGACGAAGAGGCCAATCCTCTTCCGAACCCAACCCGGTGCCGACGATGCGGTATCTGTATGGGTGCCTGTCCTGAAAGGATTATTTCCTTTAAGAACTACTCCGTTGGTATGATCGGGAATATGATAAAGACGATTAATGTGCCTGAGGAGGATGAGGAAAAACCGAGGGTACTTTGTTTGATCTGTGAAAACGATGCCCTCCCAGCGTTGGATATGGCAGGCATCAAGCGTATGAAATGGAGCCCTTATGTCCGTTTTGTACCGATGAGGTGCCTGGGTTCCATGAATCTGGTCTGGATAGCTGACTCGCTCTCCAGGGGTATTGACGGCATACTCCTTCTTGGTTGCCGCCATGGCGATGATTACCAGTGTCATTTTATCAAGGGGAGCGAATTGGCCGAGACCCGGTTAAGCAAGGTCTCAGAGACCTTAGACAGGTTGGCCCTAGAGTCCGAGCGTGTGAAGTTTGTTGAGGTGGGGATCACCGATTATGACAAGATCCCGGTCATTATAAATGAGTTCATGGAAACGATTGAGGAAGTCGGCCCTAATCCTTATAAGGGATGGTAGGGGAATTGACAATTGACAATTGAAAATTGAACATTTTCATGTTGAAACGTGTATGTGGCTAAAAAGGGGTTATCTCGCACCGGCGGGAACCCCCAATAATCAATATTCAATATTCAATATTCAATAGCATAAAGGGGTCGCTTATGGAAAACATGGTCAACTACAATCCCTCCTTTGCCGAGGAGGTCTTCCGGGATGTGGATTCCGGGGATGAGATTAAGATGTGCATGAATTGCGGTGTCTGTGCCGGATCATGTCCTTTGAGGGAGCACATGGATTATCCGCCCAGGCAGATCTTTGGTCTTATCAGGGCAGGTAAAAGGGAAGCGGTCCTGAGCAGCAAGGCGATTATGCTCTGTACATCATGTTATACATGTGTGGTCAAATGTCCGAGGGATATTCCCGTTATGGATGTGATGCACGGGTTGGCCCACTATGCCCTTAAGCAGGGCTATGTTCCTCGAAAGGACACTGCGAACTTTGGGAAGGAATTCTGGAACCAGGTGTATAAACTTGGTCGTATTGATGAGAAAGACCTTCCAAGGCGTGTGTTTTTTGCCGGGGGATTTGTTGAGGGTATAAAGGCAATGCTCAATTTTATGGATATTGGACTGAAACTGATGCTTCACAGGAGAATGAAACTACTCCCGGAGAGGAAGATCAAAGGAGTTAAGTTGCTCCAGAAGATGTTAGACAAGGCAGAAGGGTTAGGGAAAGGAGGTATTGCGGCATGAAATATTTCTTATATTGGGGATGCAGCTTAGAAGGGACCGGCGCCAATTTTCTCGTTTCTCTGAAACCTGCCTGTGAGGCCCTCGGGATGGAATTTGAGGAGATTGAAGACTGGAACTGCTGTGGGGCGAGTGTGTCTTATGCCGGGGCAAATGATCTGGCCATCAAGGTGCTTAATGCCCGCAACCTTGCCATAGCAGAGGCAGAGGCCAACTATGACATTGTTGCTCCGTGCAGTTCATGTTACATCCAGATGGTCAAGGTGAACCACGAGATCAAGGAAGACCCTGAACTGCTGAAAGAGGTCAATGAATGTCTGGCAGAGGGGAACTTGAATTACAAAGGGAGCATCAATGTCAGGCACATCCAGGATGTGCTTTATAATGATGTGGGGGTTGATAAGATCAGGGCAAAGGTCGTTAAGCCCCTAAATGGGCTAAAGGTTGCCGGATATGTGGGATGCCAGTCTGTCAGGCCTTATGGCGAATATGATAGCGTGAATAAGCCGATCGTACAGGATCGTCTCCTTGAGGCCTTGGGCGCTGAGGCAGTCCCTTTCCCCAACAAGATCAGATGTTGCGGGTCGGGAATATTCCTCCCTGAGATAGACTACTGTATGGGGTTGGTAAAGGATATCTTAGAAGATGCGCTCAATCACGGGGCTGAACTGATTTCTACTGTATGCCCCATGTGTGCCATGAATTTGGAGATGTACCAGGGAAGGATTAATGAAGCGTACGGGACCGATTTTGATGTCCC
>JAOZQV010000073.1 GCA_029932035.1 Deltaproteobacteria bacterium
TCCGCCTGGCGGGATTCGCTCCGGCTTTTTCGTAAGCGTTCACAGGGCCGGAATTGCCCATAAAAAGGACTTTTTGCGGGCGTATCATAATCATAATCGTACTCATAATCATAATCGTGTTGAGTAAGATTAGGATTATGAAATAAGGAAGCTATCTCATCCCTTAACCACTGAACCCGTGAACGGCTATGCTTTTTCAAATGAGCAATCCCGCCGCAACCAGTGGGGAATTAAATCCTACAGATTTTGTATTGCCGTTCAATTGATAGTAATCCGTGTAATCTGCCCGCTCGTGCCCTGCAATGGCAGGCGGGTCTGCGAAATCTGTGGATTAAAAACGGAAAATTCCTTAAATAGTCAATCTTCAATTGTACTGGGTGTTGTGAATCGCGCATTTTTTCTTGCGCCTTGGGCCTTACGTCTTCAAATTCAACTCCCGTCGGAGTTTTTTAGCGCTTCGGTCTGGAAGTGGGTTATTAAGGGTTCGATAACCAGGTCCAGATCTCCCTGGAGAAGGGCCTCCAATTTGTATAGGGTGAGCCCGATTCTGTGGTCAGAGACCCGCCCCTGTGGAAAGTTATAGGTTCTGATCCTTTCACTCCTGTCGCCGGAGCCTACCATCGTTCTCCGTTCCTCGGAAATTTTAGATTGCTGTTGGGCAGTTTCAAGATCTAACAGGCGGGACCTGAGAACCTTCATAGCCTTTGCCTTATTCTTGTGTTGGGATTTTTCATCCTGGCAGGTTACGACAAGTCCTGTGGGAAGATGGGTGATTCGCACGGCTGAATCAGTGGTATTGACGTGCTGCCCGCCGCACCCTGACGATCGGTAAACATCTATTCGCAGATCGTCCAGATTAATCTCTACATCTATCTCTTCGGCCTCGGGCAGCACCGCAACGGTTACGGCAGACGTATGTATTCGGCCCTGGGTTTCTGTCTCGGGGACTCGCTGGACACGGTGCACCCCGCTTTCATATTTGAGCCTGCTGAATACCAGATTCCCTTCCACAAGGATTATGATCTCTTTTAACCCCCCGATTCCGGTAATATGTTGACTGAGGATTTCTGTTTTCCATCCCCTTGATTCGGCGTATCGGCTATACATCCTGAATAGATCGGCGGCAAAAAGCGCTGCTTCGTCCCCGCCTGTGCCTGCCCTTATTTCCAAGAGGATATTCTTTTCGTCGTTCGGGTCTTTGGGGATAAGGAGAATTTTGAGACGCTGTTCAATGTTAGACAGGCTTGAACTCAGGCTATCAAGTTCTTCCTTGGCTAACTGCCTGATTTCAGGGTCTGAATCATCGAGCAGTGATTGGTTGTCCAGAATCTCATCCTGAAGCGATTGATGTTTTCGGAAAGCGGTAATAATCGGGGTGAGCATGCTGTGTTCTTTGGCATATGTCTGGTAGGTCTTTTGATTCCGGACAACCTCCGGGTCACCCAGATCGGCCTCCAATTCATTATAGCGCTCTTCTATCTCTTTGACTTTGGCAAACATCACCGTCAGGCTTCTGTTTTGGTCTCGGTGGATGCCTTGTTGAATTTGGCATATTTTCTCTTAAAACGTTCCACGCGCCCTGCTGAATCGACCAGCTTTTGCTTGCCTGTAAAAAACGGATGGCATTTGGAGCAGATTTCGATACTGATCTCTTTGACAGTGGAACCGGTTTCAAACTCATTCCCGCAGGCACAGCGCACTGTCGTCCTATAATATTCCGGATGGATTCCATTTTTCATCTTGTCAGTTTCTCCTGATTTTTTTAGTTGGTGTCCGACCGAAAACTAAGATTTTACGTTCAGACATTAGTTGCTCATTGAGGCAAGAAAATCCTTATTATCGCTTGTTCCTTTGATTTTTTCAAGCAAGAATTCCATACTGTCCACCGGGGTCAATGGCGCAAGCAGTTTACGCAAAACCCATATGCGGTTGAGATCTGCCGCCTCTAACAAAAGCTCCTCCTTCCTGGTCCCGGAGAGGTTGATATCAATGGATGGATAGACCCTTCTGTCACTCAGCTTACGATCTAAATGGATCTCCATATTTCCAGTGCCTTTGAATTCTTCAAAGATGACCTCATCCATTCTGCTCCCGGTGTCGACGAGAGCAGTGGCAATTATCGTGAGACTCCCCCCCTCCTCGATGTTTCTCGCTGCTCCAAAAAAACGTTTTGGTTTGTGGAGTGCGTTAGAATCCAGGCCACCGGAGAGGATTTTTCCGCTGGGAGGAACGACGGAGTTGTATGCCCTTGCCAATCGAGTAATGCTGTCTAATAGGATTAAGACATCAAGTTTGTGCTCAACCAGTCTTTTGGCCTTTTCAATGACCATTTCCGCCACCTGGACATGGCGTTGAGGGGGCTCATCAAAGGTAGAACTGATCACTTCGGCGTTAACGGATCGAGCCATATCAGTTACTTCTTCCGGTCTTTCGTCTATGAGAAGCACGATTTTGTGAATATCTTTTTCGTTGGTCGATACGCTATTGGCAATATTCTGCAGGAGCATGGTTTTTCCTGTCCTTGGCGGGGCGACAATCAGGCCTCGCTGGCCCTTCCCGATCGGTGTCATCAGGTCCATAATCCTTGTGGAATAATTGTCGGCCTCGACCTCTAAGGGGATCCTTTCATCGGGGTAGAGAGGAGTAAGATTGTCAAACAGGATCTTTTCCCTTGATATCTCCGGGTCCTGATGATTGACTTTTTCCACCTTTAAGAGGGCAAAATATCTTTCTGATTCCTTTGGTGGTCGGATCTGTCCTGCAACGGTGTCTCCCTTTCTCAAGTTAAATCGACGAATCTGGGAGGGAGAGATATAGATATCGTCAGGGCCCGGAAGGTAATTGGCGTCAGGCGCCCTCAGGAACCCAAAGCCATCCGGGAGAATTTCCAGGACACCCTCACCATATATCAAACCATTTTGCGCGGAATGGGCCTGAAGCAAAGAGAAAGTGAGATCCTGCTTTCGCATTCCGGAAGCCCCCTCGATGTTAAACTCCTTCGCCATTTCCGTCAGTTCACTGATCTTCATTTCTTTAAGTTCAACTAAATTCATACCTTTTCTCCATTAGGACATGTTTGATTAGTCGACTATAACGACATACGCTAAGAGACATCAAAATGCCTTGTTGCGGTCAGAGCGTCGAGCCTTATAAAACCTTTTATGTGCGTTAAAGTAGGTTACTCAGCAGAGTTGTTATGAAGTCTATATAGATATCCGGTCTATACCGAATCCCCCGAAAGGAAGGAAAATATTTAAGATTTAATAACTATAGTTGTTTTATCCCTTAATGTCAAGGCTTTTTGGAACGAGTATGCTAAATTACATTTATAAATTCAAGCGTTCTAAGACCTCCAAGGCATGTTTCATGTCAGCCGGAAGTGGGGCTTCGAATTCCATATAGCTTTCGTTCACCGGATGGACAAAACCCAAACGTTTGGAGTGAAGCATTTGTCTTTTTAGGTTGAACAGGGAGCCATTTTTTTGGGGGAACCGCTTTTTCCACCAGTTAGGCCCATATCCATAGACAGGATCTCCTGCGACGGGGTGACCCATGTGGGAGAGGTGGACGCGGATCTGGTGGGTCCGACCTGTTTTTATGGAAATAGAGAGGAGTGAAAAGCCCATTTCAAATTCCGCCAATTTTTTCCACAGGGTTAAGGCCTTCCTTCCCCCGGAGAGCACGACCGCCATCTCTTTTCGCTTTGAAGGGTGTCGAGCTATAGGGAGGTCGATCTTCCCCGCCTCACCGTTGATTTGTCCATGTACGAGGGCCAGGTACTGCTTTTTAACCGAGCCGGATTTGAATTGTTCAGCGAGAGATGCGTGGGTCCGGTCATCTTTTGCCGCAACCATAAGCCCGGAGGTATCCTTATCGAGCCGATGTACAATACCTGGCCTTAGCACTCCCCCTATCCCGGAGAGGTTTTTGCAATGGTGAAGAAGCCCATGGACAAGGGTTCCGGTTGAATGTCCCGGGGCCGGGTGAACAACAACCCCTGCCGGTTTCGACAAAACTATCAAGGAAGAGTCTTCATGGATAATTTGGAACTCTACCTCATCGGGTGTAAGATCCGGGAAGGTCGGGGGTGGGATTGTGAGAGAAACCCGATCTCCTGTCTTCAATTTGTGGCTTGGTTTTGAAGGGCGATCATTTACCTCAGCGTACCCATCCCTTATCAGTGTTTGTATCCTTGCTCGAGACAGACCGGGTGAGCTGTTACAAAGAAAAACATCAAACCGGGCGCCTTCAGCGGTCTCAGGGATGTCATAGACAAATGTGTTAGCTGGCGTCTGGGTTGTTAACAAGATGTTGACTATTGCAGGGATTGGGGTTTTTCATGACAAATTAGGAAAACATCTTATCTAAATCCTTTTCCACCTGTGATTCTTTGATCTCTTTGGCAAGGGATATCTCCTTGACGAGAAGGGTCCTGGCGGTGTCCAGCATTTTTCTTTCACCGAAAGAAAGCTCTTTGTCTAACCTTAGAAGCAACAGATCGCGATACACTTCGGCTACTTCGAAGACGGACCCGGTCTTGATCTTGTCCATGTAGTCTCGGTAACGTCGATTCCAGGTCTGATTGTCAAGGATGACATCTCTCTTTTCCAGGATCGTGAAGAGCCTTGGAAGTTCTGTTTTGGGGATGATCTCCCTCAAACCTACGTTGTCCGCATTATTGGTAGGAATCATGATAATCATATCATTATCGAGAATGCGCATAACGTAAAAATCCTGCGTGCAACCAGAGATTTCCTGAGCTTCTATCTTCTCGATTACACCAACGCCATGCCCAGGATAAACGGCTAAATGACCTACCTGAAACATTTATACCTCCGTGGTGGAAAAACCTTTATACACATTTAGCCCATTGCCGTAGCCCCTTGAGCAAAAATAACTCATTTCTGCCTTAGGGGCTGTTGGCGAAGGACGTTTTGTTTACGGGTTAACTGTACTTTTCTATCAACCGAAGATCAGGGAAGCGGCTGGAAGGATGGGTGCGATAACCAGAGATACAACCGACATCAACTTGATCAGGATATTCATGGCCGGTCCTGAGGTATCTTTAAATGGATCGCCTACAGTATCGCCGACCACGGCAGCCTTATGGTTATCTGAGCCTTTTCCGCCAAAGTTACCTTCTTCAATGTACTTTTTGGCGTTGTCCCAGGCGCCGCCGCCGTTTGACATGAACAGGGCTAAGAAAGCGCCCATAACTGTTGCACCGATCAGCACGCCGGCCAGGGTCTCCTTGCCTAAGAGAAAGCCCACCAGAACAGGTGTCAGCACGGCGATGAGGCCAGGTACAACCATCTCTTTCAAAGCAGAGTTGGTGGCAATGGCTACGCAGGTGGCGGAGTCCGGTTTGACGCCTTCCTTTCCTTCGAGAAGCCCGGGGATTTCCCGGAATTGCCGACGGATTTCTTCCACAATGGCGAATGCCGCTTTGCCCACGGAGGTCATGGTGAGCGCCGCGCAGGTCATGGGCACCATGCCGCCGATGAACAGACCGATAATGACCTTTGGATTATCGAGGAGAACCTGCCCTAATTTGGCGGCCTGTGAATAGGCGACAAAGAGGGCCAGGGCGGTCAGGGCCGCGGAACCGATGGCAAATCCCTTGCCGATGGCGGCGGTGGTATTGCCTAAGGCATCCAGTCCGTCGGTAATCTTCCGGGTTTCAGGTCCCAACCCGGCCATTTCCGAGATACCGCCCGCATTGTCCACAATGGGTCCGTAGGCGTCCACGGTCATGGTGGCGCCGACGGTGGCCAGCATGCCTACGGCTGAAAGGCCAATGCCGTAAATACCGCAGGATTCGAAGCCCACGTATGTCGCTACGCAGATACCCATAATGGGCAGCCATGTGGATTGCATGCCTACTGCCAGGCCTGCAATGATCACCGTGGCAGCGCCGGTTTCAGATTGGCCGGCGATTCTTTTCACCGGAGGCCCGGAGGTGTAGTATTCTGCCAGAAGACCGATGGCGATACCGCAGAGCAATCCGGAAAGGATGGCCCAGAAAGCGCCGAAGGGCATGCCCAGGGATTTGGTGATAAGAATGGTAAGAACAACAAATATGATGGCTGCCACAAACGTGGTGTACCTTAAGGCCCCTGCCGGTTCCCCTTTCTGAAAAAGTTTGATGGAGAATACGCCGAAAAACGAGCTGAGCAATCCGGCCGTGACCACCAAAACCGGCATGGCCATGTATTTCAGTTTAATGGCGGTTTCGTCCAAGCCTTGAAGGATGGGGAATTCCTTCAGAAATTCAGGGGTGACGGCCATGGTGGCGCCGATGGCGATGGTGGCGATGACGGATCCCACGAAAGACTCGAAAATATCGGCGCCCATGCCCGCGATATCGCCTACATTATCTCCCACGTTATCGGCGATAACGCCCGGGTTCCGCGGGTCGTCTTCAGGAATGCCCGCTTCCACTTTGCCCACCAGATCGGCGCCGACATCGGCCGCCTTGGTATACACGCCGCCGCCCACACGGGCAAAAAGCGCGATGGAGCTGGCGCCCATGGCAAAGCCGTTGATGTATTCGGCGGTGGAAGGATCTCCACCGTATACCCAGAACCAGAAGCCCACGCCAAGCAGCCCTAATCCGGCCACTGCCAGACCCATGACGGAACCCGAAAAATAGGAAATATTCAGGGCCTCGGGTTGACCATGTTTATTGGCTGCTTCCGCGGTTCGCGAGTTTCCCCTGGTGGCGGCCGTCATGCCCGAAAAGCCGGCTGCCATTGAACAGAAGGCGCCGGTAATGAAGGCAATAGCGGTTTTCCAGGCGACACCCCAGCCGAGAAGAATAAATACGATACCAATAAAAAAGATTAAAACGGTATATTCCCTCTTTAAAAACGCCATGGCGCCGGTATGGATGGCATCTTCCAATTCCGCCATGAGAGGATTGCCATTAGGCTGTTTCTTGACGTAGTTGTAAACCAGCCAGGCAATAATCAAGCTTAAAATCCCTACAAAGGGAGCTAATGTAGTTAATCCCTGCATCAGTTTTTTTCCTCCTTATTCACTAAATTCTGGCAATTGATTTGATTCATTGCCGATTCAACCCCTTCCAAAACAAATAGTTCACATGCGTTGACGGCCAACCGGATGGCCTTTTTTGCGAGCCCCTTTTCATCGGCATAAAAGGGAGCCAGGACATAATTTTCTACGGTTTCTCCGTACCGCGGATGACCGATGCCAATCTTGACTCGGCAAAATCCTGCGCTCCCGAGATGGCGGATGATGGATGACACGCCCTTGTGCCCACCTGGTCCGCGATCCCTGACGACCTTAATCCTTCCTAAGGGGAGGTCCAAATCGTCATGGATGATTAGAATCCTGTTGGTCTCCAGGGCGTAATAGTCAGCACAGGCCCTGACCGATTCACCGCTCAGGTTCATAAAGGTCAGGGGGCAAAGAAAAATGATATTATTTCCCCGGAATGCCGACCGGATATGTTTTGCACGGAAACGGAGGCTTTTCAGTGACAACCCCAGATCCCTGCACCACAGGTCGATAACCCTGAAGCCTATGTTGTGTTTCGAATTCTCATATTCCGGCCCGGGATTCCCGAGGCCCACAATCAAGCACAAATCTTTGTGTTAGTGTTCACCCCCTTTCTTTTCTTCCTTTGATTCTTCCTCGGTTGCCTCTTCTGAGGTTTCCGTTTCTTCTTCGATGCCCTCTTCAAGCTCTTCTTCCTCTTCTTCAATTCCTCCGCCAGGTGCGGAAACGACAGCAACGGTTAGATGGCCTTCTTCTGAACAGGCGATCCCTGCCGGAAACTCGATATCACGGATATGGATCGAATCTCCTATCTCCAACTTAGATACATCAATCTCTAAGGAATCTATTAACTTGTCGGGAAGGCAGGAGACGGAAAGCTCTCTTCGGATAGTCTGAAGAAACCCATCTCCTTCCGTTACACCTATCGGGGTATTAACAAGGGTGACGGGGATGTCCACAAAAATTTCTTTGTCCATGGAGATTTCGTAGAAATCGGCATGGAGACAGGCGCCGTTAACAGGATCAACCATGAGCTCCTTAAGCATTGCCTTTCTGGTTTCTTCACCATGGTCCGATTTGATTTGAAGATCAAGAATGACGTTCTCGCCTTTGCCCTGGCTTGTGATACGCGTAAGTTCAGGGTAGTCCACGGTCAACATAATCGGCTCAGTTGCGGGCCCATAAAAAATGGCTGGCAACTGATTGTTTTCCCTTAATTTTCTAACTGCCCCTTTCCCTTTATTTTCTCTAACATGGGCAGCGAGTGCTAATTGACGCATTTGGTCCCTCCGGTATTAATAAAATTTTTCACAAATGAAAAACGCCTTATTCTTCCAGGCGTTTTCGGCGTCTAAACAAATAAAGTGCTCACTGAATGAGAGCTGTGACTTCTCTTGATGGTTTCCCCTAAAAGCTCTGCTATCGACAGAACGACGGCTTTTTGGCACCCCTTGGCCTTGTCATTCGGGGGGATGGTATTGGTTATGACGAGGCTATTAATGGGTGAGGTGTCTATTCTTTCAACGGCCGGGCCCGACAGGATCGCATGAGTGCAGCAGGCGTGTATCTTGCGTGCGCCTCTTTCCTTGAGCGCCATCGCGGCCTGGGTCAATGTCCCTGCGGTGTCAACCATATCATCTAAGATGATAGCGGTTTTGCCTTTCACTTCACCGATAATGTTCATTGCCTCAGCGATATTAGGACCTTCGCGCCTCTTATCTATGATGGCCAGGGATGCGGCAAGGCGCTTGGCAAAGGCACGGGCCCTTTCCACCCCGCCGGCATCCGGCGAAACGATAACCAGATCGTCCTGGAGGTTGTCTTGAATATATTTGAGCAAGATCGGGGCGGCAAAGATGTTGTCAACCGGGATGTTAAAGTAGCCCTGGATCTGTCCTGCATGCAGATCCATTGACACGACCCTGTTTGCGCCTGCCACCGTGATCAGATCTGCGACAAGTTTGGCGCTTATGGGGACCCTCGGTTTCACCTTTCGGTCCTGCCGGCTATAACCGTAATAGGGGATAACTGCGGTGATTCGTTCGGCGGATGCCCGTCTCATGGCATCCATTATTATCAAGAGCTGCATAAGGTTGTCATTGACGGGGTAGGAGGTGGATTGAACTATAAATACATCCCGTCCCCTTATGTTCTCCCCAATTTCTACCTGGGTCTCTCCGTCGCTAAAGGTTTTAGCTAAGATCTTGCCCGGTTTGATTCCAAGGTATTCACATACCTCAAGGGTCAAGGCAGGATTTGAGTTGCCACCGAAAAGTTTTATCCCCTGGTCCAAATTTAATCCTCTAAAAAATTAAGCGCCTAAAATGCCCATGCCCTTTGGCTGGGGTGGGAGGATTCGAACCTCCGAATGCGGGCTCCAAAGGCCCGTGTCTTACCACTTGACGACACCCCAGTACAGAGGCCAGATGTCGGAGGTCAGAGGTCAAAATAAGATGACCATTTTGCTCCAGATTCTCCCTTTAGCCAGTTAACAATTAAATCTTATGCAAAAAGCACAAAAAATTCTTCTTTGTTTTTCTTTGCGAGCTTTGCGCCTTTGCGCGAGACCTTTATGGTTCCGGCTTGTCCGGGTCAGGCAAGGCCCTCTGCCAAAAAAATATCTCCAATATCAAGGGCGGTCAAATCTGGTTTTGCCTGGCGGGCTCGATCTTTTGATTCAAAAACCCCGAAGACACTCGGCCCGCTGCCTGACATCAAGACCCCATTGGCCCCTGAGTCCATTAAAGTCTCTTTTATATCCTCTATGGCAGGGAAATGGGAAGCGGTAACGCGCTCTAAATCATTATCCAGAATGCGACCAATCATAAACGCTTTTTTCTTTAAACAAGTGATTATAAACTGATATTCATCTTTTGTCAACTCTAATTCCTGTGTGCTCTCTGATGGCGACCAATTAAGGTTGCCATAGACCCAAGCGGTGGAAACCTTGATCGATGGTGTCACGATGATATACCAGAATTCCGGCCAGTTTTCAATCGGTTCTAATATTTCACCAATCCCTCTGACTATGCATGGCTTCTCGGTCAGAAAGAACGGGACATCTGCTCCCAGGCCGAGGGCTAATTCGGCTAACTCTCTTGCCGAAAGCGGGCATGTCCATATTTGGTTTAAGGCCTTGAGCACGCACGCCGCATCGCTGCTGCCACCGCCCAAGCCGGCTGCAACCGGGATATTCTTTGTTAGCTTTATGGAAAGCCCATGGTTGATGCCGGTGTGAGTAAAAAAGGCCTGCGCTGCCCGGCATGCGAGGTTTTCTTTGTCAGCGGGCGCTGAAAAACCCTCACATGATATCGTGATCAGTTTGCGAGAAGTTATCTGGAGTTCAATCCGGTCATAGAGGCTTACAGGCGCCATGATGGAGATTAGATTGTGGTATCCATCGGGTCTGCGGCCCGTGATTTTCAACCGGACATTGAGCTTGGCAGGAGCGAAATGGATTGATGATTGACTATTGACTATTGAATATTGAATATTGCTGGATGGTGATTTGGGTGGCGACTCTGTTTCCATAGCATGTTAAGGAGATGTAATGATTAATGCCTCAGGGCGGATTATTGAGAAAGGTTGATGAGCCGTCTTGGAATGACCTCATGGATTATTGGTAAGTCAGACTGAGAAAAACCCCTTAAATTTTCACTCGTCAATTTTTAATGTCAAATACAGGGTGGAGTTCCCTCGCTTGACCAGGAAGAGTATGGTATCACCCTTTTTGTAGCTCTTAATTCTTGCAAGGAAGTCGGCGAGGGTATTAGCTGGGGTCTGGTCAATTTCTAAAATGATATCTCCCGGCTTGAGGCCGGCTTCTGCGGCAGGCGAATTGTTGTCAACTTGCACGATCAGGATACCGGTCGTTTCCGACAGTCCGAACTCTTTTGCCAACTGTGGGGTGACCTTTTCCACTTTCATGCCAAATTGCTTTTTTGCGCTGCTTTCTTCAAAGCCCTTTTCTTCCTCCTTCAGCTCGCCTATCTCGGCCTCAAAGACCCGGCTTTGACCCTTCCTAATGACCACAACGGGCACTGTTGCGCCTATGGGCGTGGAGGCTACGATATAGGGCAACTCTTTCATTTTATTAATTTTTTTGCCATCAAATGAGATGATAACATCCCCGCGTTTGATCCCGGCCTTTTCAGCGGGCCCCCCGGATGTTACGTCTGCTACCAGGGCCCCATTTACGTCCTTCAAGTTGAGTTTGGTTTGCAGATCGGGGGTAATTTCTTGGATCATAACACCTAACCAGCCCCTGACCACTTTGCCCTCCTTGAGTTGGGCTATGATCTGCTTGGCCATGTTAATCGGGATAGCGAACCCGATGCCGATACTTCCTCCGGTCCGGGAGAAAATAGCAGTATTGATTCCGATTACTTCTCCAGCGCTGTTCAGGAGAGGCCCCCCGCTGTTTCCAGGATTAATGGAGGCATCGGTTTGGATGAAATTCTCGTATGGCCCGGCTCCGATATGTCTGTACTTGGCGCTGACAATGCCGGCAGTAACCGTGTTGTCAAGGCCAAAGGGGTTTCCCATGGCAATGACCCAGTCGCCTACCTCAAGTTTGTCGGAATCGCCCATGGGGAGCGGGGTGAGCTGTTGATCTGTTTCTATACGGATGAGGGCCAAATCGGTTTTGGGATCACGGCCTATTACCTTTGCGCTGAAGCTCCCGCCGCCCGCCAATTTGACGTTGATTTCATCGGCCTTCTCCACAACATGATTATTGGTCAGAATGAAACCATCTTTATCAATAATAAAACCGGATCCGAGATTTCTCTGCTTGAAGCCCTTAGGCATCTGGTCGCCGAAGAACCGATCAAAAAAGTCTCTTAGAGGATCATTTGGCCCGGAGGGGCCTTTAAAGCTAAATGGGTGGGTCATTCGCCCTGTCACGGTCATTACGGCGCTGATGTTGACCACAGATGGTCTCGCTTTTTTGACCAATCCGGAAAAAGACCCTGGGGCGCCAGGCAAGAGAGGGCTTGTCTGGGCCATTGGCGCTGGGCCCGGATCGATCAGCGTGGTCAGAACAAAACCGGCCGTTATACAAAAAAGCGCCCACGTCATGAGACAGAGTTTCTTCTGCCAGGTGGCGCCCGATCGAGAATTTTTCATCAAAAACCTT
>JAOZQV010000074.1 GCA_029932035.1 Deltaproteobacteria bacterium
TCAAGCCAATAAGTTCCTCTTTAGGATACCCCGTAATCCTGCAAAACGACTCATTACAAAATACTGTAGTTCCTCTGAGGTCAACTTCAAGATAACCCTCTTCGATAACCTCAATGATACTCTGATGCCTTTCCTCAGATTGTCTTAAGCTTAAGGCTTCGTTAGCGTTTCCGTGTTTGTAAGATTCCGGCGGCAACAAATTCAAGGTTTGCTTAAATTCGATAGATCTTTTTTCTCTCTCCATCAGGAGACACCCCATATATCATATCGTTATGGCCGAAAATCCCTAAGATCTTGCGTAAGTCTTCACAGGTTCAAGTACTAATCAAGGTGGCTCTAAAGCTGAGCTATATCACGGTGAAATAAGATTCTTCGAACTCAGGCTTCCCCTTGTATTGTTTCATAAAAAATCCCGGCGTTGTATCTGCATTTTCAATTATAGACGGATCTATGTTAATCCCGGCATGGTGATAGGCCTTAATAATAGACTTGGGCTGAGGCGGGCAGCCCTTTATGGCGATCATCTCCCGGATGTCCGGGTTGTCCTTATGAAGCAGGTACATGCACTTCCCGGAAAGAATTGTCTTTTTTTTGCCCGGCGTCGGCCGCATCGACTTACCGGTAAGGACCTCCACATCGTCCCAGGGCTTCCCCTTCCATGCAAGAGCGACGGCCGCAAGAATCACACCGTTCATGGCCGAACAGTAGGTGCACATTGTCAGATCATATTTACGATAGGAGAGGCCCTTGATGCCCATCCTGTCCATCAGGAGGGGCAAGGTGTTATCCTTATTGTAGGGAAAAGAGTACTTGTGGTGGGAGCCCACCGTATCGATCTCTTCACCCACCAACTTCACATCTGACAAATCGTTGGGCCGGTTACGATTTTTGGCCGCATGGACAAGATGAGGGACCTCTGAAGGCGCGTATCCCAATATCTTTGCGCCTACCATGTCCGCCGAGAGGACGTCTGTTGATGCCGCTACGATATTGCTTCTCCTGACCCGGCCATCAAAACTCGGCCCTCGCTCAGTCGTGTATATCCCGTCAAGGACCGTTAAAATGGGTGGCATGGAATCGGGTAATTTGGCAATCCAGTAATTTAGGTCTTTATCCGGGTCGGCGTTGTGGCATTTCTTTCTGGATTTGATATCGATCATCCCCTTGAGGTTTTTGATCCCGAGACTTACCACTGTCTGGGCATGAGTTTTTAATACAGGGATGTCCACCACGAAGTCGCAGTCAAGGATATCCGCGTTGAAATTGAGAGTTTCCCCGTTGCCCAGATCCACCTCTCTGAACTCTCTTTCAAAGATATTGACGCACTTGACGCCATAACGCTTATTCAGGAGATTATACCCAAGGCTCTCAAAGGCATGGGCCGGAGTCTCCTTATCCTTGGTCAGCGTGACCATACCCTCCCCAATCGTGATATCATCGATACCCTGCTCCTTGAGGATTACCACAACATCCTCTACCATACGGGAAGTGGTGAGTACCCCCCATTTGGGAAAAGCGACCTTGCGGGTCCAGAAGACAATATTGGGTTTGATAAAGACCTTGGCCTTGGCAGGCATGTGATCCAGCCCCCCGCAAAGCTCGATTGCTTTGCGGACGGATTCGAGCGGTTTCTCGTACCGTACAATAGAAACGACCGATTTACTCATGACTAACTTCTCCTTTCCTTATGACTGAGACTACCTGTCTCTAAACACTGGTTGACGTTTTTCCAAAAAGGCCGCCCTACCCTCTTTCAGGTCATGGCTCCAAAGGCCCTGTGCCACGATATTTTCGGCCTCATCCCGGTCCTCCTCAGCCATTTTATCGGAACCCAAGAGCAAGTTCAAGATCCTCTTTATCCCCTTCAAAGAAAGGGGGGCATTTCCGGCGATTTCTTCTGCGAGATGGTAGGTGAACGATGCAAGCTCTGCCCTGGGGACCAGATAATCGATCAGTCCCATCTCTTTGGCGCGCCGGGCGTCATAGGCACGGCCCGTGAAGAAGATCTCTTTTGTCTTAGATAACCCGATAGTCTGGATAAACCGCTTCAACCCTTCCGGGGTGTATATCATTCCGATCTTGGCAGGAGTCATCCCCATACGAATATGGTCAGCGCCGATACGCATATCACAGGACACGGCAAGGTCACACCCTCCACCAAAGGCGTATCCGTTCAGCATCGCAATGACCGGATAGGGGTAGTTCATAATGCTTTCAACGGCCCTTTCAAAGGGACGAAAGGGGTTTCCATCTTTCATTACGCCACTGCCAGGGGAAACACTCCCGTCAGCGAGAGCGCTGATATCGTATCCTGAACAGAATGCCTCATCCCCGGCCCCCCTGATAACAATCGTCCGGATGGTATCATCCTTTGAAAACTCCAGCATCCTCTCGCTGAATTCAACAAGAAGCCCGGCGGTAAGGACGTTTTTCTTCTCGGGACAGCTCAAAACGAGGGTACAGACAAGTCCTTTTCTCTGGGTCAGCAACATTTCATTATCCATTCCCTCTTCAAAGCCCGTTTGAGACTTCCACCCTTAGAACTTCATTCCGGCAGGTTGAGCGATACGGTCCTCCCCTTCTTTGAGATAATCTGACAGGCCACACCCGCAAAAAATGGGACATATTTACCATATGACTGCGCTTTGTCCGAACTGGCAATACCATCGAGTCCCCGTCTGTACACCCCTTGAACAATACCAGCTATACGAAACATACTGAAGGCCATGAAGAATTCCCAATCGACGATACCGCTCCGGCCGGTACGGCGGCAGTAGTCGTCAACATAATCGGTTTCCTCCGGGATGCCTAATTCGCTCAAATTAAGGCCCTTATATCCGGAAAGTCTACTCCCGCTGTCAGGGAAATAGTATTGCATACAGTTATAGGCAAGGTCTGAAAGCGGATGGCCGAGCGTGGAGAGTTCCCAGTCAAGTACCGCCATCACGCGCGGTTCGAAAGGATGGATGATCAGGTTTTCGAGACGCAAATCACCGTGGACAACGGTGGCGCTGTCATCGGCAGGGATATTCTCCTCTAACCAGACGATCAGGGAGTCCATATCTTCAATATCATCGGTCTTTGATGCCTCATACTGCCGCTTCCATCGACTGACCTGCCGGGCCATGTAGTTCCCCGGCTTACCGTAATCGGCAAGTCCCAAGGCTTTCCAGTCCACCAAATGGATCTTCGCAAGCGTATCGTTCATCGCATCAAAGATGGCCGAGCGCTCTTCGGGGCTTTTGGCCATGGACGCGGTTACATCTCGGAAAATACGTCCCTCTACATGTTCCATCACATAGAACGGGGTTCCGATAATCGAATCGTCCCGGCAGAGAAGCAATGCCTCGGCGACCGGAACGTCTGTCTTTTCGAGCGTCTTGATAATTCTGTATTCACGGTCCACCGCGTGTGCAGACGGGAGGAGTTTCCCGGGAGGTTTTTTGCGCAGGACATAGGACTTTCCACCAGCCGACAGCAGAAATGTAGGGTTAGATTGCCCGTATTCGAACTGTCGAACCTTCAGTTTCCCTGAAAAGCCTTTGATATTCACCCTCAAATAATCAGCAAGGCTGCTTTCATTAAAGCGATGCGCAAATCTTACCTTAGTAATCTCTTTTGCTGTGTCCATGAGAAATTTTTCAGCTCCAATCTGTTGATGGCCTCCAAATGAACTTCATCCGGCCCATCTGTCAGGCGCAACGTCCGGACCGCGGCCGGAATGTCAAAATAGCCGAACAGTTCATTGTCATCAGATACTGCATTATACTGGAATTTGCCCAATATGCAAGATGCTTGGCGTGCTAAATAGTCTCAAGCCTATCCCAGCCTTTGATACGTGCCCATTTCTTCAATCCTGGCTACCACTTTACGCTCCTCTGGACCCAACTTGGCAACTCCTGACAAAAAAATAGTCCGCAAGGTGCTTTACCAACGCCTTGGGTCGCCACCTTTTCGGCATCTACCATCGAGTCACTGTCAGCCTCGATAACGCCTATTCGGAATTCGCTTTTCAGACTCTCAAAGGTCTTGAGAATAAGGCTCGTTTTCCCGGCTCCGGGTGAGGACATGAGATTTATTAGAAATGTCTTTTCTTTGGAGAGCCTGTCTCTTAAGCTTTTGGCTACAGCATCATTATCAGTTATTAAATAGTCTTGCCAAAACATAAAGAATGGAGTAATCTTTCTGCTCAAAATCCTCAAAAAAATGCACAAAAAACCTGGAATCCCAAGGAGTGCTCTCCCATGACCATCACCAAGGCCAATCTGATCGACTCAATTTACAAACAATCAGATCTCCGGAAACAAGAATCCACATCCGCTGTTGAGTCCCTCCTGGAAATCATCAAGCACACCCTGGAATCAGGTGAAGATCTTCTGGTCTCCGGATTCGGAAAATTTTGCGTCAAGGATAAAAATATGCGGAGGGGAAGAAATCCTCACACCGGGAATGGCCTAATGCTCGATGCGAGACGGGTTGTAACCTTTAAATGCTCCAGAACTCTAAGAGAAAATCTCAACAAAAAGAAAAAATGAAGACAATCATAGAGATGTCGATTAGTTAAAGAAGGGGAGGATAATGTCAAAGAAATATCCCGAATGCCCATTATATAATCATCTAAACTGCAAAGAACTTGACAATCCTGGTGTCTGTGCAATTGTTCGAGAGGATAAGAGATGTTTGAAAAAGGGGGATAAGCCTGGTTCAAAAAAATAAAAAAATGAGAGATGTAAATCAAAGGGAAGCATCTGACTCATTTTCAAACACGATACATTGCCCAAAACTATTCATTATATTTCGCAACTTCTCCCTGCTAACCACTCAATCCCGCGATGCGCGGGACTGAATTCCTAAATCCATGTAAAAAGGTCTTTTTACATGGGTGTCAAATATTGATCACCTTATCCGCCAGTTGCATAGCGGTTACAATATCCAGCATGTTGGTAGTTTCCCCAACCTGTTTTTGAGCCAGCAGGTCAAAATGGGTAAGACAGGTTCCACAGACTAAGATATGAACCCCCTCCTTCTCAAGTTCCTTAATAACCGGGAGAACATCCGAACCCTCGATGGTTAACTTTACTCCGTTATTAACGAACACAAGACGCCACAGTTCGTCCCCCATTTCCTTTAATGTTTTCAAGAAACTTACCATGAGCTTTTTGCCTAATTCATCGTCCCCGTGACCCATGCAGTCATTGGCCACCATAACCATGATCTTTTTTTGTCCGATTTGTGCTTTTTCATCAACAGGCGTTTCGGCGGCTGTGCCTTCCCCCATCTTACCGATTACATGAAAGTCGCTCCCCTCCTGCTTTACCGAGACTTCAAGACCCTGGGATCCCATAAAGCGAGAGACATTCTGTTTTGCGGCTTCATTGTCCACCACCACATTTATGACGGTCGGATGTTCCTTTTCTATTGCTTCCTTTGTCTGCAATACCGGGGCAGGACAGGCAAGCCCCCGACAATCGATTTCTTTGGTCATTTGATTTTCCTTAATACGCGGGCAAGCACGTTGCCTCTTTTTACCCTAACATTACTGATACCTTCCCGAGTTATAGATGTTGGGGGAGGGGGGAGCGAGCCTATCCTGCTGCTTCAAGATCTGCCAGAAGCTCTTTCAGGTCCAGATGGTACTTTTCTGCCACATCCCGCAAAGATTCGAAGAGGGCCTGACAGCAGATACACTCACCTGCCTCGGCGTCGTATCTCTTGAAAACCGCCTCGGTCTGTCTGTAGCGGGA
Organism: Deltaproteobacteria bacterium; assembly: GCA_029932035.1. GTDB lineage: Bacteria > Desulfobacterota > DSM-4660 > Desulfatiglandales > Desulfatiglandaceae > Desulfacyla. The sequence continues at coordinate 5,745 of JAOZQV010000074.1, forward strand.
AACGACATCCAGAACCGTCATCTCAGGGTGAATCGTGTTGTTTGTATCAGACATGACGGTGCCCTGCAACAATCTGCTTTTCATCTGGCCCATCCCGCACCTCGTTTTCATCATTTCCAGAATTAGAAGAGATCACCCCCGTTTCCCTGAGTTCACCTCTCTATTGGCGCTGAATTTAGATAGATAAGCTCAATATGTCAAACTGGAAATTCCGATAGATTCGCTGCGACTTATAGGGGATTTCTATCTACAGTCGCGTCCTTTCTCGCTGGCTTCATACCAAAGCACTGGCAATAATCATCTTTACAGCGAACTGAGCCCCTGCTAAAATACATTTATGATCGAAAAAAGAGAAAAATCTAATCCTTGACATGGAACTGAAACATGAAAAAAAGACCACACATTTTCCAACTGACTATGATCCTTTGGTTCCTCCTGGGCATCTCTTTCCTATCTCCGGTCTCAGCGGAAAATCCCCTGAAGGTCACAGTCAGCATCCTTCCCCAGAAGTATTTCGTTGAAAAAATCGGCGAAGATCTAATTGATATCTCTGTGATGGTGCCTCCTGGGTTCAGTCCGGCGACCTACGAACCCAAACCAAAACAGATGGTCAAGCTCACAAAATCCAAGATTTACTTTGCCATTGGTGTGTCCTTCGAAGCGGTATGGCTGAAGAAATTCGCCGGCGTTAATCCTGAGATGAGGATTATTGCCACGCAGAATGGTATAGAGAAGATACCCATGATGAGACACCTGCAAGATGATGAGCGGCATCGCGGGAAAGCAGTAGCACATGCCGGGATCAAAGATCCTCATATCTGGCTTTCTCCGCCCCTTGTGATGTTACAGGCGCGAAACATTTTGAATGCCCTGATGAGGGGGGATCCGGCCCACAGGAAAACATACGAGGACAACTACAAGAAATTTATCAGCAACGTAGTCGATCTTGATCTCAAGATCAGAAATCAGTTTACGGAAACAGATCGGGGTACACGGTTCATGGTCTACCATCCTGCCTGGGGATATTTTGCAAAGGCATATGGCCTGATACAGATCCCGGTTGAAATGGAAGGGAAGAAACCAACACCCAAGGGGCTCCAGCAATTAATCCTTGACGCTAAGAGGGATGGGATAAAGGTGGTCTTTGTCCAGCCCCAGTTTTCTACAAAAAGCGCCCAAACAATCGCCAAGGCGATTGGCGGTCGTGTTGTATTCGCTGACCCGCTCGCATTTGACTGGGCAAAGAACCTCCTGATGGTGGCCCAACAATTTAGGGACGTTCTTAAATGACCTCAAACATCCGTAGCCGTTTACGGCTACCGGTCTCTAACTGGAAAATTGAATGGTTTAAAAAACTAAAAATCAACCCCATACTCGAAGCCCACAATAGTTATATCGTCCTCTGGCTTGCTCGGACCGCCAAAATCGATGACAGTGTCAAAAACCCTATCGACAACCCCGTTTATTCTCAGGCCTGAGCTGGTTCTAAGCAGATTAAACAGACGCTCCTCACCAAATAGCTCCCCATCTTCCCGCCGGTGTTCGGTCACACCGTCAGTGTAGAGGACTACTTTGTCACCAGAAGTCAGTCGAACCTCTCCTCCATCAAAGGGGATTACCCCCTCAAGTCCGATTATCGTGCCCCCTTCCTCCAAAGGTTCGAGTTCTCCTCCTGATCGGATCAGGATCGGCCGCGGGTGAGCAGCGTTGCTGTATGCCAGACTTCCTTTCAACCGGTCCAGAACGAGATATACCATGGTAAAATATTTACCAAATCGGTCCATGGGATACTCTTCGTCCAAAAGCTTCAAAACCTCGGCCGGATGAAGAACAGCCTGTTCGTTTTCCCTCGTAGTGAGAATCAGCCCGGAATGTGGATGCATCATCTGCGACACAGAAACGGTAACCAGGGCCGAGGAAATGCCATGGCCGGACACATCCAGAATGTAGAGGCAGATATATCTTTCATTTATGGTGATGACGTCAAAGATGTCTCCCCCAATCGCTTCGCAGGGCTGAAATTTATGGGCGAATCTGACATTGCTGACTTGAGGAAACTTGCGTGGCAGGAGGCTTTTCTGAATTCCAGCAGCCACGTGTAGATCCTCACCAATAATCCGTTGTTTTTCCAGAAGTTCATCCTTCTGAAACTCGATAAGATCAGATTTCCATTTCAGCTCTAAGTGGGTTTTAACTCGAGCCCTAACAATGGGGAGTTTAAACGGTTTTGTAATGTAGTCCACTGCACCCAGTTCAAACCCTTTAACCTCATCGTGGACTTCACTCATCGCGGTAACAAAAATCACCGGGATATCCTTCGTCCGTTCTCCTTTTTTGAGAAAACGAAAGACCTCATATCCGTCCATACCGGGCATCATCACATCTAACAGAATCAGGTCCAGCTCCTCGCTGCGGGCAATCTCTAAGGCCTTGGACCCGCTGGTCGCAATGACTATATCGTAGTCAGACCTCAAGGCCGCTCCGAGGATCTTGATGTTAGTCGGCTGGTCATCGACAATAAGTATCCTGTGCCGGGGTCGTTCCATCATTATTTTTTCCTGCCCCCGAGAGACATATCAAGTTCGTTAGCGAGATTCCCTAAGGAGCCCAGGGCCTTTTCATAATCAAAATCGCTGATATCTTTTTCAAGGGACTGAATCAGGTTTTCAAACCCAGCCCCGCCAAGCTCGACTTTGAGTTTTTCCAGCGCCTGATCCGCGTCAAGACTGAATTCTTTCAGTAGAGCTTCCAGTTTTAGAAGCAACTGCGCCGTCTTTCCATCCCCGGATTCAAGCCGTTCCCCGCGCTCGACAGCCTCAGATTGAACTCCCTGTTTAAGACCGCTGATCGTTTCAAACACAATTCCCCGATCTGTTTCAAATTTAATTAGACGGGCTTCAATCTCAGACCTGGTGCCGACCTTGACTGCCTCCTCCAACCGGGCAGCCGATTTATGAAGATCCGTTGCCCCAAGATTTGCGGCGACTCCCTTTATATTGTGCACAAGAAACCGCATCTCTTCTCTTTCATCCCGTTCCAGAAGGCTGCGGATCTCCAGAACCACATCTTTCAATTGCCCCCGGAAATCCTGGAGCAGTTCCTTATAGAGTTCCCGGTTGTCAAGGACCCTTTCAAGTCCATCCACCAGATCCAGTCCTGGCAGTTGATCAGGCCAGTCCTCTTCCTGTGCCGGCATCTCTTCTCTTAACACCTCTTCTTCCATCTTTTCCTCTTCAATTCTGATCAGATCACTCTCTTCTCCAATAATGAGCGTATCCCTTTCCCTATCTCTTGGCTCAATCCATCTGACAAGGACAGCAAAGAGCTTTTCGGGATCCACAGGCTTGGGAATGGAATCATTCATACCTGCCTGCACTTCTTCATCCCTGTCCCTCTCTGAAGCCTGTGCTGACATGGAAATAATCGGCAGATTGTTGAATCGCTCATCCTGCCGCAACTTTTTAGTAGCCTCCAATCCATCCATAACAGGCATATGAATATCCATAAGGACAAGGTCGAATTCGGATTCATTAACAGCCCGTATAGCTTCTCTGCCGTTTGCAGCCACTGTAACACGTAATCCGGACTGATCGAGCAGCTCCACAGCAACCTGCTGGTTAATCAGATTATCCTCAACCAACAGAACCCTGGCGCCTCTTATTCCGGCCAATTTCTGCGACAACTCCGACTCCGGGCCATCCTGAACAGATTCGCGCTCCGGTTTCCGGCCAAAGGAATCCATGACGGTATCAAAGAGTACTGCAGGGGTGAAAGGTGCGTATAGAAAGGCATCCGCAACCGCCCCTTCGGTCTCCAGAATGGCCTCTTCCATGCCATGGTTCACAACTATGACTATTCTTGGCGCTGATTGTCCTTTTAAAGCCTCCTTCATGCGTTGGGCGATTTCTATCCCTGATATGGGGAGCATTTGCCAGCCCAAAAAGACGAGATCGCAACACTCGGTACCATCAGCGTATGCCTCTTCCATTTGTGACAGGGCTTCTGCCCCGGACCCGACCGCTATCACCTGAAAACCGAATGAAATCAGAGCATCTTTCAGGATTTTAAGGACAGTGGGTCTCTCGTCCACCACCATGATCCGCTTTTGCTTTAAATCTTCATCAATCTCCAGCCGCGAACCGGATGTTGATGGTTGGAGCCCGAACCGGGCTGTAAAGGAAAAGACGCTCCCTCTGCCTTCTTCACTGTCAATCCATATCTCCCCAGCCATCATGGTCACTAACTGTTTGCAGATACTCAGACCAAGTCCTGTCCCCCCATATCTCCGGGTGGTCCCCTCTTCTGCCTGAGTAAAGGGTTGAAAGAGCTTATCAATCTGGCTCTCGCTGAGTCCAATACCAGAGTCCCTAACCGAAAATTGGAGGGTAATGCCGCTTTCCCCTCTTTGAACTTCCTTTAAGGCTATCACAATCTCCCCATGCTCAGTAAATTTGACCGCATTATTGGTCAAATTGGTCAAAATCTGACCTAATCGCAGCGGATCTCCCACAAGCCGGTCCGGCACAGCGGGATCGATTGAAAACATGAAGTCCAGTCCCTTTTCCGCCGTCTTGAGACTGATCAGACTGGAAAGGTTATCCAGGACGTCATCGAGGGAGAAATCGATCTCCTCCATATCCAGTTGTTGGGCTTCAATCTTGGAATAATCCAATATATCATTGATAATTCCAAGAAGCATTTTGCCGGCACCCTGAATTTTATTCAAATAATCTGACTGTTTAGCAGTCAATTTGGTCTGAAGAGCCAGGTAGCTCAGGCCAATAACGGCGTTCATTGGAGTCCTGATCTCGTGGCTCATATTGGCAAGGAAATCACTCTTAAACCGGCTCATTTCCTCGGCCTTGATTTTGGCTAACCGCAGGAACTTAGCCCTCGCAAAGGCCCGTTTAAGATTTATTAGAATCAGCAGAACAAAATCGACCGATAGGGTTACGAGGGGCATGAGAGGTGAAACAAACAGGCCCCGGACTGTAAAGCCCCAAAACGTGCCCAAAGAGATACACCCGGCTAAAAGTACGGTGGCAAGAAACCCCCATAAAGGGTTGCCAGGTATTAGCAACAACGAAATAATAAGGCCGGTGCCCAAGATCATCATGAGTTCAAACCCGGGCGCCCAGCTTGGCCGCGAAATAAAGTCGGCATTTAAGATGTTGTCAACAACCGTTGCCTGGATCTCAACACCTGGAAAATTAACCCTCATCGGTGTGGTATGCATATCCCCGATTCCAGCGACCGTCGTTCCCAACAAAACGATCTTGTCCCGGAATCTCTTGCCGGGAACCCTGTCTTTCAGAACGTCGGATGCTGAAATGCGATCATAGGTTCCATCCGACAGCCGGTACTTTATCCACATGCATCCCGACACATCTAACGGGATAAACGTTTGGGCTAATCGCAGTGATAAAGCATTATTCCGTGTTACTTTCAGCAGAACCTCGTCGACACCTGAGGCCTGCATCATGGTGGCTAAAGAAAAGCTGGGGTATGGTTTTCCCTCGTAGTAAACTATCAAGGGTATCCGTCTGATTATCCCATCACTGTCGGTAATGGTATTCGCAAACCCTGAATCTGGCGCTGCCTCACTCAATACAGCTAAGTTGCATAGCAATGCGTCGGCCCTGATTAAGTGTGTCTCAGGTTTCCAGTTCTCCGATGAAGAAAGCAAAGCCACTTTCAAGGGACGAATCAGACATGGAGCAGAAAAGGGGCTCGTGTCATCAAAAAGGAAAGAGTAACTCAATACAAAGGGGCCTTGATGGAGAATCCCGGCTAAGATACTGTCGTGGTCATCGAGCCCCTCAGGCAGTCCGGCAACCTCGACCTTGACCTTTAAATCGCGCCAGAGTTCTTTCTGAAAAACCTTGGGAGAAGTCCGGTCAGGTTCCGGGAACATGAAGTCCAGGCCTATACTCGCAGGCCCGAACCGCCTGATCTTCTCCAAGAGCAGGGCTACCCTGTAGCGCGGCCAGGGCCACTGGCCATAATCGCCAATGGTTTTTTCGTCAAGGGCAACAATCACAGGAAGAGCGGAACCCCTGCCCTGGGATTCAGACTTCAAAAAAAGATCATATACCTTAAAGTCGATAAGCCGGACAAAACCCGGGCTTAACAGGTATACTCCCGCTATGATGAGAGTCAAACAAAGGCCTAAACCAAAACTCTTTAGCCGGTCTCCTACCATTTCGTTTGATCCTGGGTCGTGATTCCCTTAAACAGACAATTTTCGAGATTCAGGGAACTGATGGGGGTTAACTCAAAATCTACCCGGGGAGACCTTTGAAAAACGTTCAATTTCGTTCAAGATCGAGGCGCATGAGTCCCACTTTAGCGGGATTAACCACAGGAATATATTGCATATTTCTAG
>JAOZQV010000417.1 GCA_029932035.1 Deltaproteobacteria bacterium
ATAAAGCTTGACACCGAAGTGGATAAGCTCCTTGTTTAGGCCACACTCACCGAATCGGCCTCATGAGTGCATTCGTTAAAAGAAACCTATTTCAAGGAACTGGTTCGGCACATCATGAAGAATATTGATTCCTATCAGCTCTGATGGTTTTAAACCTGCTGGTCATCTTTTTTTTCGCATTCCAGCATTTAAACCTGCTGACCTGGAATATCAGGGAATACGGTAAGTTTAAGCAAACGTACGCCTACCGCCAAATGCTCAATACCACAGATGAAATCAACCTGATGGCGATCCCTCTGACATATTGAGAGCTCCGCCCTCCCGCTGAAAAGTGCGGTCCAGAAATTCCAGACGTGCATGATGACATATTTCGGGAATCCACGTGAATTTTAATACAACATCGGGGTTGACATGAATGACGCAATGCGTTACATTTCTCTGGCCATACAAATCACAAGGCGTTGCAGAACTCAATACCTAACCGGAGAAGCCGCAGCCATAAAGGTTTCACGCAGCAGGGACAGCGGCGAGAAGTCGCTCCAGTACCATCTTCCGGAGCTACGGGATAAACAAAGCTCGCAAAGAAAAACAATGAAAAAATTTCTCGTATTTTTTACGCAAGATTTAGTTATTTACTGTCTATTTGGTACCGGAATGGAAACTACGATTTTTTGTTCAAAACAAGGCAAGCAATCCCGCTGGCAGCGGGATTAATGGCAGGAATACATAGAGTATTTCGAGGATTAAAATTTGAGTCTGACGCAGATGTGAGCGAAAAACTGACATGTACAATCAAACAGAATCAGGTTCAGCCTTAATAGGCGGTTTTACGGAGGTGTTAAGACCCGTAGACGGCTGCAAACCAACTGTCGCTGTCATGCGCAAACGGGCCGTAGGACTTTTGAAGACTGCAAAATCGGGAGGGACTTTGGAAGATACGGTCCGCCAGGTGGTGCTTATTACAGGTCTTGAAGACCTGCTTCCGGACTCCTATTCCCTATTTAGGTCCGTGGTGGTGGAAGGGATGGTTTTTATGATATCCGCACTCCCTCTCACGAGATTGGCTGAAAAGGTAGTGGATCAAATCCGGCTCAACCACACTGCGACTTTAGGCCAGCGGCTTTATGCGCTAATAAAAGATATGCCCTCCCTCCAAAAGCTCGGCCAGATAATCTGCCGGAGTCCGGGGCTGGACCCCCAATTCAAGAAGGCCCTAATTGACCTGGAAGACAACATAAAGACTGTTACATACAACCAAATGAGGCCCCTGTTGATGAGGGAAATACGATCGCTCGGTCCTGAACATAGCATCATTCCTGAGAAACGGATCTTGGCTGAGGCCTCGGTTTGTGCGGTTGTTCCTGCCGAGGTACGCAAAGCTAAGGGGAAAACCCCTCTCAAGGCGGTGCTCAAGGCGGTCAAACCCGTTGTCAGAAAAAACATGGGTGCTGAATTAGCCATGTTGGATCGGGTTATGGAATTTCTTGATACTCGGCAGGGGGGCTGGGGTCTCGGCGATTTTAATTTCACCGGGACTCTTCAACAAGTTAGAAAGCTCCTCGAAAATGAGGTTAACCTTGCTTCTGAGCAGCGCAATCTGGATGTGGTCAGGGCCTATTATGGCTCTGACGCCACGGTGGCAGTACCAGAAAGATTGGCAGTATCCACCCCGAGAATGACTGTCATGACCCGCATTGATGGGACCAAGATCACTGACGTAAATCATCTCACCGAGAAAGAGAGACGGCGTTTGGTTTCAAGCCTGGCTAAGATCTGTATTCTACGCCCTATTCAGGATATGCGTGAAGAAAGTATTTTTCATGGTGATCCCCACGCCGGCAATATCTCCTACACTTTCCAGAGAGCACAACCTAAGATTATATTTTACGATTGGGGAATGCTCGGGCGATTGAAGAGGCTGGAACGATTTACCATGGCCCTACTCACCTTAGGGCTCATCATGGGTAACAGGAAACTCATTTTTTATACCGCCGACATCATTACCAGACGTCAGACGTCAATTAGTAAGGTTATGAGCGATAACATAATGGGCATCATTGATGAGGCCATCGCCGGCCAAAAAAGCCAAGTCAGGGGACTCCTTTCCTCCATTGAGTTCCTGTTTGAGAGATTCACCTACCTGGGAGTAGTCTTTTCCGCTGATCTGCTGATGTATGAAAAGGCATTGGTTACCCTCAAGGGGGTGTTGGCAGACGTGGACCCAACCTTCAATCGGGACGACTATATGATCTGGGCCGCAATGACAACATTCCTGGATGATGTTGTCCGGCTCCGACTCCTCAAACTACTCATGAAAGACGCCTGGTTCCTCTACCGGCACAGCCTGTCTGTCATGTTTGACATTCAAAAAGTCATCGGCTGGTTCCTCTTGGACGTAGGGCGTTTATGGAGGAAACTGCCTAAACAGCGGTGACTAATGAGTACGGCCTGCCTGAGAATGGTACATAACCAGGATTTTCTGGTTCATGGTATTTCTCCTCATGAAAAACCTATCAATATTTCATTGAATTGTGAAGACCCAACTCACCATAAGGCATCACTGAAAATATCTCCTGTTTGAGGAGGGATTTGGCATATTAAATTTTCAATATATCTCGACGCACCAGGCTTGACGTACAATCCACGAATGCGTATATTTAAAAGTTGGAGAGGATACAGAAAAAATGAAACAGAATGTCTATGCCCTGCTAAAGGGATTCATTATTGCCAATCTATTAGTACTATTTGCTTCTGATTCCATTGCCGGTAAATTTGTTCAGGTTGTAACGGCCTCAAACAGGGTAATAGCTGTTGTCGTTGAAACAGGACCTCACACAGATGACGATTATTCTAATCCGCTGGATATGGATCTTTCCTCCTGGAAGATCAATAATCTTCCTCCTGTTAAAATCTATCGAAGGTCAGCGCCGTGGGATGAACTGAAAAAAAATGCGCCGGGGTATGAAGGTTACCCTGTTATAATGCGTCACTACATATACCTTGAGCTGACAAATCCATTAATCAACAATAAGACATATTCCTTGATTACCCCCTACGGAAAACAAAGTTTCAAGTTTAACGACAGAGAAACAATGTGTGAATCCATAAAGGTAAATCAGGTAGGCTATAATAAACACTCAGACGTCAGATACGCTGTCTTAGGAGTGTTCCTTGGCGATGGGGGATCAATCAAATTCGGTCAATTGCCCGATTAT
>JAOZQV010000075.1 GCA_029932035.1 Deltaproteobacteria bacterium
CGGTCAATTCCAGGCGCCCTTTACACTTGAGTCCTTTCGAGTTACCACCGAAAAAAACCACTTGGATCCAAGCATTTGCCAGGCCACTATCAAGATATCGGTGGGAAAAGAGGAAGAGATAACCGCGGCAGAAGGTGAAGGGCCGGTTAATGCATTGGATAACGCCCTGAGAAAGGCCTTAACCAAATTCTTTCCCCAGATTGTGGAGATGGGCCTGGTTGATTTTAAGGTACGCGTCATTGACGGAAGTAACGGATTTTTTTTGGCAAAAAGCATTTGGAGGAATTGGGATGAAAAGTCAAATTGTGGATATGTGTCTGGTTGATTTTTAGGTGCGTGTCATTGACGGAGGTGGCGGCACCGCATACAAGGTCAGGGTCCAGATCAAGCCCAGGGATTCACGTGAGATCTGGTCTACTATCGGCGTTTCAGAAAATGTCATTGAGGCAAGCTGGCAGGCATTGGTGGATAGCTTTCAGTATAAACTTTCCAAAGAACTTGAAAGCACCACCCGGAGTTGAATGATGAGAATAAATAAAGGTCACGGCATGGAGGAATGCGCCGCAGATTCCCTGAAACAGAGGGATCTGCGGAGGGTCCTTAGATAGTTAGATAGAGTATGTGGGAAGACAGGTTTCAGACGGAGCTAAACCATTTTGACGAACTCTAAGGAGGTCATTCCATGAAAGACCATGTAATCATATTTGATACGACACTCAGGGACGGAGAGCAATCTCCCGGGGCCAGCATGAATGCCGCTGAGAAGCTGCGGCTGGCCAGGCAGTTGGAGAAATTAGGCGTCGATGTGATGGAAGCTGGTTTTCCGGCCTCATCCCCGGGGGACTTCGAATCGGTCCAGATGATCGCCCAAAAAATCAGAAATGTCCAGGTGACAGCCCTTGCCAGAACATCCAGAGATGATATAGACAAGGCCTGGCAGGCGGTCAAAGATGCGGCCAACCCAAGGATCCACACTTTTATCGCTACTTCGGATATCCACCTCAAGCATAAACTGAACATGGACCGAGATCAGGTGTTGCGGGAGGCTGTCGAGGCGGTGAAATATGCAAAAGGCCTCACAGAAAATGTGGAATTCTCAACAGAGGACGGCACCCGATCCGACAGGGACTATCTCTGCCGGGTATTTGAGGCGGTGATCGAGGCAGGCGCCACTACCGTCAACCTGCCTGACACGGTGGGGTATACGCTCCCCGATGAGTATGCCGAGCTTATTACCTATATCAGGGAGCATACCCCCAATATCCATGAGGCCGTGATGAGTGTCCATTGCCACGATGACTTGGGATTGGCCACGGCCAACACCCTGGCAGGCATTAAGGCCGGCGCCCGGCAGGTTGAGGTTACCATGAACGGGATTGGTGAGCGGGCAGGCAACACCTCACTGGAGGAGGTAGTGATGGCCCTTCACACGCGGGGGGATCTCATGAAATTAGAGACCTCCATTGACGCAAGCCAGATCTGCCCCACCAGCAGGCTTACCTCCATGATAACCGGTATCGTGGTGCAGCCTAATAAGGCGATCGTGGGAGCGAACGCCTTTGCCCACGAGGCAGGCATCCATCAGGACGGGGTACTGAAGAACCGGATGACCTACGAGATCATGAACCCTGAAACTGTCGGTCTGGCGGGTAATGACCTGGTGCTCGGTAAACATTCGGGCAGACATGCCTTCAGAGACAAACTGGCCCAGATGGGCTATGAACTCTCACGAGAGGAGTTGGACGGACTTTTCCGGAAATTTAAGGAATTGGCTGATAAGCGAAAAGAGATCTTAGAGGAAGATATTGAGGCACTGGTTGCCGAGGAGATCCTGCGTGTCCCAGATGTGTATGAGTTGGACTACCTGAACGTGGTGAGCGGCACGGTTGCGGTGCCCACGGCAACGGTCAAGCTCAAGATCAGGGGGAAGGAGGCACAGGGCGCAGGCTTCGGAGTGGGGCCCATTGACGCCGCCTTTAATACTATTGCCAAGCTGGCCAAGAGCAGGACAAAACTGATGCGCTTTTCGGTCAATGCGATCACCGGCGGCATGGATGCCCAGGGGGAGGTCACGGTTCGATTGCAGGAAAACGGATCAGTGACCTTGGGCAAGGGCACTGATCCCGACATTATCACCGCAAGCGCCAAGGCATATGTCAACGGGCTGAATCGCCTGGAATATATGAAGAAGAATCCGAGGGTTTCTCCCAATGAGCGCCTTCCATGAGAGCAGTCCTGAAACAGGCACGGGAAAAGAGGACAATCTATGCCCATGACAATAACCGAAAAGATCCTTGCAGAGCACGCAGGCAGGGAGGCCGTAAGCCCCGGCGAATTGGTCCAGGTAGATGTGGACCTGGCGTTGGCCAATGACATTACCGCTCCCCTGGCCATTGACGTATTTGACCGGTTGGGGGCACGAGAGGTCTTTGACCGGGAAAAAATTGCCCTTGTCCCTGACCATTTTGTGCCTAACAAGGACATCGAGTCGGCACAACAGGTGAAAGTGACAAGGGAGTTTGCGCGAAAACACCGGATAAAGCATTTCTTTGAATTGGGTGAAACCGGTATCGAACATGTCATCCTGCCCGAAAAAGGCCTTATTACGCCCGGCGACCTCATTATCGGGGCGGACAGTCACACCTGCACCTACGGCGCGCTTGGCGCTTTTTCAGCAGGCGTAGGGAGCACCGATCTGGGTGCGATTTTAGCCACGGGAAAGACATGGCTCAAGGTCCCCGCAACAATCAAACTTGTTTACGAGGGGGAACTCTCGCCCTGGGTGGGGGGAAAAGATCTCATCCTTTACACCCTCGGGCTCCTCGGTGTCTCTGGCGCCGTGTACCATTCCCTGGAATTTACCGGGGAGGTAACGGAGGGGCTTTCAATGTCCCAGCGTTTTACCATGGCTAACATGGCTGTGGAGGCAGGGGCCAAGAACGGCATCTTCGAGCCAGACGAGATCACCAAAGAATATATGGAAGAGCGATCTGACCGGTCCGGCAACTTTTTAAAGAGTGACCTGGATGCCTGTTACGAAAATAAGTTCAAAATCAGGGTTGATGATATGGAGCCTCAGGTTGCGTTACCCCATTCACCCGATAATATACGACCCATATCTGAGGTAGATCCGGTTGTGCTGGACCAGGTTTTCTTAGGGTCGTGCACCAACGGACGTTTGGAAGATCTGCGGGATGCTGCCCGGCTTTTAGAGGGACGAAAGGTGGCAGACGGGGTCAGGTTCATCGTCATCCCAGGCTCCCCGTCCATCTACAGGGAGGCTATAAAGGAAGGTATTGTCGAGACGCTCCTTGATGTTGGGGCTGTTATCGGCCCCCCCTGTTGCGGCCCCTGTCTTGGTGGACATATGGGAATCTTAGCGGAAGGAGAACGGGCCCTCTCCACAAGCAACAGGAACTTTGTGGGCCGTATGGGGCATCCCAAGAGCGAGGTCTATCTATCAAGTCCGGTGGTAGCAGCAGCATCCGCGGTCATAGGGCGCATTGCTTCCCCCGAGGATCTTTAGAAAGGGAGAATTGAAGGATTAAGGAATTAAGGAATTTAGGGATGAAAATTGAAGGAAAGGTCTGGATGTTTGGGGATCATGTGGATACGGATCTGATTATCCCCGCGAGATACCTGAACGTGTCGGACAAAAACGAACTGGCGAAGCATTGTTTTGCCGATTTGAGGCCTGAGTTTATCAAAGAGGTGGGGGTTGGCGATATTGTTGTGGCTGGAATCAATTTCGGCTGCGGCTCCTCCAGGGAGCAGGCCCCGTTGGCGATGAAGACGGCCGGGGTTGGCGCTGTCATCGCAAAGAGCTTTGCAAGGATCTTCTATAGGAACGCCTTCAATATCGGTTTCCCGGTCCTGGAATCTGAAGAGGTGCCGGAACAGGTCAGGGAGGGAGATAGCGTTTCTCTCGATCTTTCAAAGGGGGAGATCGTGGGAATAGAGCAAGACAAACACTTTTATGCAAGGCCGATTCCTGATTTCATGCGCGATATCCTGAAGGCGGGTGGTCTTGTGGAATACCTGAAAAAGAGATAGGCATTAGGGGAAAACAGAATGAAAAAAAGATATAATATTGCCGTGATTCCGGGTGATGGCACGGGGCCTGAGGTGGTGGCTGAGGGTATAAAGGTCCTGAAGGCGATTTCGAGACAGTTTGATCTTGATTTTCAATTCAAGACCTTTGACTTAGGTGGAAAACGGTATCTCAAAGAAGGCGCCCTGCTGACACAGGAAGAATTAGAGGAATTGAAGACCATGGATGCCATATACTTAGGCGCCATCGGCCACCCGGATGTCACCCCCGGGATCCTCGAAAGGGAGATCCTCTTGAAGTTGCGCTTTGAATTAGACCTATATATAAACCTCCGGCCAGTCGGCCTTTTTCCCGGCGTTGCTACCCCTCTCAAGGATAAAAGCCCAAGGGACATTGACTTTGTGGTGGTGAGAGAGAATTCCGAAGGTATGTATGCAGGGGGAGGCGGGTTTTTCAAAAAGGGGACCCCGGATGAAATTGCCATTCAGGAGTCAGTCAATACCCGCAAAGGGGTCGAGAGATGCCTACGGTACGCCTATGAATATTGTATGAAGCGGAACAAGAAAAGGCAGTTGACACTTTGCGCTAAGACAAATGTCCTTATTTATGAGTCTGATCTGTGGTTCAGGGTTTTTCAGGAGATTCATGAAGATTATCCTGACATTACTATCAACTATCAGCATGTGGATGCTCTCTGCATGTGGATGATCAAGGACCCGGAACAGTTTGATGTGATCGTTACCACCAACCTGTTCGGTGATATAATTACGGACATCGGCGCAATTATTCAAGGGGGCTTAGGGGTTGCGGCCGGCGGGAACATCAACCCCCAGGGAACGGCCATGTTTGAACCGATAGGTGGGTCGGCGCCAAAATATGCAGGCTCAGGCCAGATCAACCCCCTGGCAGCCATTGTCGCCGCCCAGATGATGCTTGAGCACTTAGGTGAAGAAGATGCTGCGGAAAGTCTACTCGCGGCCATTAAGGATGTTGTGAAAGAAAAGCTGATCAGCCTCGATGCGGGGAAAATGGGATATTCCACCACTGAGGTGGGAGATTTGGTGGTGAGCTCTTTAGGTTGAAAACATTGTCCCTCACTAAATGCTTTCTGTCCAGGATAATTAGTGCCTGAACGAAAACCCTGTTCAGACACGATTTTGGTCCCGCAGGGTGGGATTGGATTCCGAATTTTGGATTAAATAAAACAACTTGAACTCACTATACATTCATAAATAATCTTGGGCATTTTTGATTTCGGGGTTTTCGTTCAGGGACTAATTGCATGCATTCCTTCTATCCCAGAGTATTGGAGAGAGCCCATAGGGCACCGGTATGCTTTGGGCCAGTCCGGCTGTTAACAGCAGCCTGTCCCCATAGACACGTTAGGTTTCTCAACCCCACTTACTGCATTCTTAGACGGCTCGATCACACAGCAACATGAAGACGCATCCCGGCCCAGGGCAGCATTGATGACTGCGGCAGCGCAGCCCACACCAGCCTGAACGGTCACTGCCTCTGAGGGGCAGTTCCGGGCGCAGGCCCCGCACTCCATGCAGCGATCGCGGTTTTGAATCATAGCATGCCCGTTATTCATGCTGAGGACCTCATGGGGACAGACTACGAGGCAGATACCGCACCCAACACATTTTTCCCGGTCAAGATTTAAGGTGACAACGTTGCTGAGATAAATCATTTTTCCCATTTCAGAAGATAGCTCCCTAAATCGTAAACAGTGATCCTAACCATAAAAATAAACCTGCTGCACCCGCGGCAATCTCTAAGGGCACTGCCCATTTCATCTCTTTTTTGACCCCCGAAAGGGAGGTGTAGGTGGAAGCGCCTGTAAAGTTCATGGCCAAATAAGCTGCAATGGCAGGAATTAAAAAGAACCATGCCAAGGTTTGAATTCTGCCTTGCCAATCACTGAGATTTTCCGGTCTGAGGGCCGTGAGTATGACCACTGTTATAAGACCCACGGTCCCCCCTTTCAGAGAGAAAGCTCGACCAGGAAGCCAGGGCAACAGTATGGGTGTCAGAACCGCACCTGCTGTCACTGCACTCAGCAAAGCAATAATAGCAAAGAGACCGTAGTGTAATGCGCCGGCCCAGAATCCAGTCTGCCCGCCCAAGCCGCCGACAAAGAAAAAGAGCGGGAGCATGATAAGCACCCATTTGAGAGTGCTGACCAGTTCCACAGGGATAAGAACAGTTCTTTCCCTGATATTAAAGGTCTTGAGCCGCATTTCGGGGGTTGCTTTGAGTCCTGCCTCTAAGAAGAGCGGCAGGTCGGTTGCATTGATGGGGCCATAAATGACTTTGAAGCCGGAACGCTTCTTTACCAGGTGGGCCGCAACCCCGGGTCCTGACAGTTGCGGCAGAATCAATTCCCGGTGGACCACGATCTTCGCCAGATTGCTGGACGCGATACGCCGGACCAGTTCCTCTGTAGCGAATGTCCCTTTCCCTGCCGCACACCATACATTTATGCCGTTGGTATCCAGCACCAGGATCCATGCATCGCGGCCGGGGAGGGCCTCGCGGAGCCGGTCAAAACTCATCTTATAATTGGCTGTGACAAGGACCGGGGCATGTTCGCCGGGATTCCCGAGGGCATATAATCCGGGATCTACCGTAAACCGCATACGTCTCACACCCCATCGGGCTTTAATGCTCCCTAAACGATCGGCCCACTCTAAGGTAGAGGAAACCCGGGGGACACGTCCCATTTTGGTTTCAACCGAACCCGTCACAAACGGCTGATCAAGATTGGGAGGACTCACCTGAGCCGTTCCCTTAGGTCAGCAGCTACCTGTGGAGGTTTGACCGGCTTCGAAATTTACTGTTTTCAACATTGATAAGTCCACAACCGACCTAAAAAACCATGGGAACATATCCATCTTTTAAGAAATCGGAAATTATTGTGCCCACATAATCCACCTGAAATCCAAGATCCTCTATCTTTTCAGAGATGCCTTCCCGGTCAGAGATGAACTTACAGGCGATCGGTTTCTCCACGGCGCCAAATTCTTTCGCGGTCTTGGCTATCATCTCATCTTCAACAAGGAGACGCTCAGACGGCCCAAAAAATATAACCTTAACTTCGTCCATCCAACCCTCAGAGAGTGCCTTGCTTGCATACATTAAGCCTGTTAACGCCTTCTCGTTTTCACCGGTAGCTATAATCATCAACAATTTAGAGCTCATAGTCATCTTCCTCCTCAAGTATTAAATGTTTATGGTTATTATTTATTCCCCTTTGAGGGACCGTTTTATGAGGGCAAGATAATATTCCATGATGCCCCCGACCGTGCAGTAGCAGACGCGTGGCCCATCAATCTCCCCCTGTATCCAGCCTGTCTCTTTTAAGACCTTCAGGTGCTGGGATACGCTTGATTGGGCCAAAGGAAGGGCGTTAACAATGTCACCGCAAACACACCTTTCTTCAAGAGGCTTATTTTCGAGCATACGCACTATCTCTACCCGAGTAGGATGGGCAAGCCCTTTGGAGAGTTCGGCCAATCTTTTTTTACACGCTTCAACAGAGAGTTGCCCAATCTCATTTGGGTCCACTGAATTCCCTTTACATGTAAACGTTACTGGCTTCATGTAGACACAGAGTTCCTTAAATAATCGTTTATCGTAGATGTACGATAATAAGGTGTAAACCTTCTTCTGTCAAGCACCTTTTTGAATCATCCTGACGATATATGTAAGATGGAAGAGCTCGGGGTGGATGGGATATTTACCAACTACCCCGAAAGAGTCTTACGACATCAAAAGGACGGAGGCATAATTGGCTGGGTCTGACAACGCTAAGGGCTTGCGCGAAGTCTCCTATGGCCCGATGGACTCTCTCCGCCCTTTTTCCCAACAAGATGCCGTGGCGGTTGAAGTTAAGAAGTCGGTATTCCTTGTCTTCAGAGCTAATGAGCTTAAATACCTTTCTTGATCCTTTTGGGTCTACTATGGGGTCTCCGTCCGCCTGGATCACAATGGCAGGGGCTTTGATTTGGGGCAGTTTTTGCTCCACGGATTCCATTAGCAAGCTCAGCTCTCTGACACCACATACGGGATTTCGGAAGTAGTTGATGTGGGGATTTTCAGGTCTGTTTTCCAAAAACTCTTTTTTTGCTCCATCTATGTTAATGAGATCCATACATCGATTCCACACGCCTACGGCAGGAAGAAATT
Organism: Deltaproteobacteria bacterium; assembly: GCA_029932035.1. Lineage (GTDB taxonomy): Bacteria > Desulfobacterota > DSM-4660 > Desulfatiglandales > Desulfatiglandaceae > Desulfacyla. The sequence goes on from JAOZQV010000075.1 coordinate 8,243, forward strand.
TTACGGAAAAGTCCTGAAGGCGAAGGGGGGGCGAAACGGCAAATACGCCCGCAAGACCTTCTACCCTTGCCCCAAGATCCAGCGCTAGACCAGCTCCGGTGGAAAACCCTCCAACGATCACCTTCTTGCACAAACTGCTGATAATGGCATACCCTTCGTCGACGGATTCCATCCAGTCCGTATACGTTCTGGTGGCCAGGTCATCGGGAGATGTTCCGTGCCCGCTCAAGCGGGGAGCGTAAATTAGAAAGCCCCTTTTGCCGAGATAAACCGCCAGTTCCTTCACCTCCGCGGGTGCTGCCATATATCCATGGATCAAAATAATGCCGGTCCCCCTGAGCCGGTTTCCGATCAGATAGGGCATCCCTACCTTTTTGTCTTTGGATTCCCCTTCCATATGGAAGATTGCATAGTCCTCCTCAAACCGGTGAATGGCTTTATTCATCAGCTTCTTTGCAATGTGACGCTTCACCAAAAAGCCCGGGCGCCACGAGATACGGCGGATTTGACGCTGAAGTTTTTTCAGAGGTTCCACCTCATTTGCAATGACCTGCACCGGATTATCAATACGCATCCGGTGGAAATCAAAACCACTTCCAAATTTTGCGCGATCCTTGATCAACCCCCCTTTCTCCTTTTCTATAATACCCTTGCCTAAGGCCAGCGACAAGAACTCGTTGTACTTGTGAAAACGGTCGTCCGTAAGGAGAGGAACTTGATCTTTTCTGAGGTCTCCATGCAGATAAACGCCCGTTTGGTTCAGCTTTAGAGTAGCTGCGAGGAAGACCCTTCGCCTGAAATCCATTTCATCGATTTTCCTGCGCGGCATAGCCTTTAGCATGGAGGCAAACAGGTGATCGTGGTTTACCGTGGTCATACCGTAGATGGCCGACATGTATTTAAACATGATTTTCAGCGCCATCCTGCGCATGATCCGTCTTGACGGGATCGGGTCGTCAAAATTGATTCTGCGGGTGGCGGCAATATCTTTCAAGATAAATGGTCTTTGAAGAAACTTTGCGATTTCGATCGGTTCTCCGAATCGGATGTCCACATCAACGCCGGATAGAAGCATCGTGCCTTCTGCCATAACCTCTTCAATGGCCCGTTCGGAAGGATCATTGAGAACCTTGGGTAACAGGGCGCTGATCATGTTCTCATGGGCCCTCAAGGGATAATAGGTGATGTTTATGGGAACGATATAGGTGCGTTTATTTAAGACCGGTTCAATAGAGTCCATTTGAAATTGGGCCATAAGGTGTTTTGCGTCATCAGGTGCAACATCTTTCAAAGCCTTTAATCTCTGTCTGTAGAATTCCGTCCTGATCGCAAGGGTCGCGGCCCCAGTATGCGGTGGATGCTTTTTGCCCCCCGCATAGGAGATCATATAACGGCCTTTCTCAACGATCTTCTTTCCTTTTACCATACGTCCTTCGGGATAAATCACCCATATTGCCTCTCCGGTGAGAAGGGTCTTCACCATAAGGAGATCCCTGTCAGGATCACGGGTAGAGATAACACCCAGTTTATCGAAGATGGCAGCGAGGGGACCTTTAAAGAGGCTGTAGTCGGCAAGCGACCAGACCGGAATTCCTGTGAGTTGGTGGAGGTGGTGAGGCAGAAACAGGGTTTCGATCCTGGTAAAATGGTTGGCCACGAAGATTATCGATCCATCGGGGATGTTTTCTTTACCGTGAATATTAATTTTGAGTTTTGAGAGTTGAGAGAGCCCTTTTATGGCAAGGCTTGTTGTCAGGTAGGCAAAATTGTTCATGGATACTCATCCTCGCAGAAGATTTGCCCTTCATATCTCAGGCCGTGTTAGCTCGGCGGTATTTGATACCCGCTGAACAAAGGTTGTGGTGAGATGTATATTATAAGATTACAGGGAGAAAGGCAATAGTGCGAAGGTTTCAACCCCTGGTCCATTATTCAGATGCTTCGCCATACGCCTTCTAACTTTGATTTCGACATGTAGTCTTTCTTGCTTGATTTCAAGGTGGGTGACAGGTAAGATCGTGTACCGGAACCAAATTGAATATTGACTATTGAATATTGACTATTTTTGGTATCGCTTTGCTCTGTCTTTTCTATTAGAACCGATAGAATTCCTTGGTATCGTTCATAAGAACGTAAAAGCAGCTTATAATTTTTCATGTATGTCTCTTTTTCCTTTGTCTGTGTAGGTCTGTGTGGGTCTGTGGCGAATTTCGTGTTGATTTGTTAATGGATTAAAATTTTTTCAGAAAGCAGGTAATTGCTAATGGCTTTTAGACTGGAAATCAGGTTAAAAAACGAGCTGGTAGATGCTGACGGTGCCGGTATCAGGCGTAAGGCAAGGGGGTATTTCGGATTTAAAGTTGAGGAGGTACGGGTGATCCGGGTCTTGACCATCGACGCCCATCTGAGGTCCGAACAATTGGATCGTATCCGTACAGAGATATTTACAAACCCTGTCACGGAAGAATCCTCCTATTCTACGATCGCACGGGAATTTGACTGGCTGATATGGGTCGGTTTTCGTCCGGGAGTAAGGGATACCGCCGGGAGCACGGCGGGCGAGGCCGTTGAGGACCTTTTGGGGATCGATTTCAAGCCGGGCGAGGCCATTTATACCTCCAAACTCTATGAGATTAGAGGGGGCCTTGACGAACAACAGGTCCATAAGATCGCGGGCGATCTGTTGGCCAATGAGGTTATCCAGCAATGGAAGATATTTTCGCGGGACGAGTGGCGGCCCGATGAAGGGATCGGCGTGTTAGTCCCGAAGGTGATCCTTGACCACGAACCAGAGGTCAGCGCTATATCTATCGGAAGCGACGAGGAACTGAAAAGAATATCCGATGAGCGAAATCTGGCGCTCCAGGAGAGAGACATTCCTGTTATCCGGGACTACTTTTTGAGAAAAGAGATACAAAATGAGAGGAAAAAGGTGGGACTCGATCTCCCTACAGATATAGAGCTGGAATATATATCCCAGGCACGCAGCGACCACTGCAATCACAACACCTTCAGGGGGCTTTTCAGATACCACGATCTTTACACCGGAGAGAGGGAAATAGTGGATAGCCTCTTCAAATCGTGCATTGAGGACCCTACCCTGAAGATCAAGGAGGAAAAAGAATGGGTAATATCCGTCCTGTGGGATAACGCCGGCGTGGGGCGATTTGACAATGACCACTATTATGTCATTACAGGTGAGACCCACAACAGCCCCTCCAATATGGAGGCCTACGGGGGCGCAATAACAGGGATCGTTGGGATCTATCGAGATCCCATGGGTACGGGAAAGGGATCAAAGCTGATCTTGGGGATGTACGGGTACTGCGTGGGTCATAGGAATTATCAGGGTGACCTGACCCCACATCTCCATCCCAGGCGACTGCTTGACGGGATCATTGAGGGTGTAAGGGACGGGGGGAACAAGAGCGGGATTCCTACGCCCTTCGGATTGCTCCTCTTTGACGAAAGCTATACCGGGAAATGTCTTGTTTTTGTGACTACCATGGGGATAATGCCTGCCATGATCGGTGATGAGTCATCTGATAAGAAAACCACTATGCCCGGAGATCTCATTATCATGTCGGGTGGCAGGGTAGGCAAAGACGGCATTCATGGGGTAACAGCCGCATCGGAAACCTACAGCGAGCACACCCCTGCCGGTCACGTACAGATAGGGGACCCGTACACACAGAAAAAGATGCATGATTTTTTGAACGAGGCAAGAGATGAGGGACTCATATCCTACATTACTGATAATGGAGGCGGTGGCCTCTCCTCCTCTATAGGCGAGTCGGCCCGTTTCAGCAACGGCTGCATTGTGGAATTAGACAAGGTGCCCCTGA
>JAOZQV010000418.1 GCA_029932035.1 Deltaproteobacteria bacterium
GGGGTAAAAGCGCCTAAAGGGAAAGAAGCCAACTGGATACCCACGGAAGAAGGTCACAGATTCTTCTTGTTATTCCGCTTTTATGGCCCTCAAAAAGGCGTGTTTGACGGAAGCTGGGAACTAAACGATATCGAAAAAATATAATAAAAGAGTCTCAAAAGCAAAAAAGGAACGAAAAATGAAAAAAATAGGATTAGGATTGGTACTCTTGTCAGGATCTCTTTTGGCAGGCTGTGCAACAAATCAAGGAACCGCCCAGAACAAAAGTTTCTACGCTCCTGAATGGGATGCTCAGGCACCGAATGTCGATGTGTTCAATTATGTGCGGGCCGAGACCGATCTCATGATGAAAGCGTATGGAGCAAAGGGCTTTGGTGAATTTGCACATGGCAGAGCGGCCTACGATATCGACCACCAAATTACGCAAACCGGCAATCGCGACACGATTTATTCGTTCGGCGTATTTGATCTGTCTAAATCAGACCTCACCATCACGCTTCCCGATTCAAAAGGCAAATACATGACCTTGATGCCGATATCAGAAGACCACGATGTGTATCGTGGATTGAATGCGCCGGGAACCTACACCTTCAAGCAATCTGAAATTGGAACGCGCTATATGGTTTTTGTGATTCGGGTTTTGTGCGACCCCAACGATTCCAAAGATATGGATCGGGCGCATAAACTGCAAGACGGAGTGGTTGTGACGCAAGCCGATATGGGCGATATGAGTGGCCTGAAGGATTGGAATAAAGAGGAGATGCTCGCCATGCGTAACGCCTACAGCACGCTGGGAAGTTCGCTCTCTAGTAGTAAAACCTTCTTTGGCGTGAAGGGGCAGCGTTCCTATCTGCAAGCGGCCATGGGTGTTGCTGTGGGTTGGGGAGGCATGCAGGAAAAAGATGCGCTTTACCTGCCATCAAAGGTTCAAAAAAATGATGGGAAAACAGCGTATACCATTACGATTCCCAAAGAGGTTCCCGTAGATGGATTCTGGTCGGTTACGGTTTATAATCAAGACCGCTACATGGTGAAAAACAAGTATAATTCCTATGCGTTTAATTCGCTGACCGCCAAGAAAAACGCTGATGGTACCGTGACCCTTCACCTGGGTGGCGATCCTAAGGCAGAGAACTTCCTTTATACTCCAGAGAATTGGGTCTATTTCGTGCGGTTCTACCAGCCCCATCAAGAAATCCTGGATGGCACATGGGAATTCCCGAAAGCCGTAGAGGTTAAATAGTAAAAATAGCTGTTACTAACAAGGAGGAAGGGGGTCAGGAAGTGAATCCTTTCCTTCGTTTTTCTCAGAGAAATAAACGAGAGGTTGTTGTGATGAAGTTCGGAATAAAATGGTGTGCCTTGTTAATAATGGTATGGGCTACGGGAGGGCTTGCCAAGCCTGCGGCCCCGAAACTGATTCTGCAAATCACGGTGGATCAGCTTCGTGGCGATCAGCCCGCCCGCTTTCTGGATCAGATGGGGGAGGGCGGTTTCCGCTATTTGCTGGAGCAAGGCGTGGTCTTCAAGGATGCACATCACCGGCATTCGAATACGGAGACCGTGGTGGGCCATACGACCCTCGCCACCGGTGCCGATCCAGCAGCGCACGGAATGGTCGCCAATGTCTGGTTTGATCGCGAGACCGGCAAGCTGGCCTACAACATCGAGGACGATCGATACCCCATCCTGACGGAGGGGGCGGATGTGGATCGATCGACGGAGATCGATTCATCCCAGGCCCTTGCTTCCACAGACGGGCGTTCGCCGGCCAACATCCTGGTGTCCACTTTTAGCGATGAACTCGCCATGCATACAGCCGGGCGTGCAAAGATTTTTGGCGTGTCCGTCAAAGATCGCGGCGCGGTGACCTTGGCGGGGCATAGCGGGAAGGCATTCTGGTTCTCCAAGGCCATCGGTGAGTTTATCACCAGCTCATACTATTATGATGAGGTTCCGGATTGGGTCAACGCATGGAACCAGCAGAAGAAACCCAGCGCTTTTGCAGGCAAATCCTGGGAGCTTCTGCAGGATCGGTCGGCCTATCTCTTCGGCGATGCCGATGACAGGCCCTGGGAGATGGATATGCAGGGCTTTGGCCGGACCTTTCCGCATGCATATGGCTCCTCAACCGGAAAATATTTCAATAACTATTTGATCTACAGCCCCGCCGGTGATGATCTGACGCTTGATTTTGCCAAGACCGTGATCGATGCCGAGCAGCTCGGGCAGGATGAGGTGACCGATTTCCTGGCCGTCAGTTTCTCTACCACCGACTACGTCGGCCATCTATTCGGGAATTCAAGCCTCGAGGCAGAGGATAATCTCCTGCGCCTCGACCGCACCTTGGCGGACTTGTTCGCTTTTGTCGATGAACGGGTCGGCTTGGAAAACACGCTGATTGTCCTGTCTGCCGATCATGGCGGGCCAGAGGCTCCGGGATATTGGGAATCCATGGGAATTGAATCGGGTTATGTCTCACCCGATGAGTGGGATAAGGAGCCCGCCATTGCCGCCCTCAAGGCACGCTTTGGTATTGGTCAGGAACTGATCCAGCCGTTCTTTCCGCCCTATGTGTATCTCAATCGAGAAGTGATTAAAGAACATGGCCTCGATCAGGGAGAAGTGGAACAGGCTGTGGCAGATGAGCTGATGGGAATCAAGGGAGTCTCCATGGCCGTCTCCAGCACCGCCCTGCGTGAAAACCGTCTGCCGGACACACCGCTGGTTCGTGCCGCCTTGCGTAATTTCAATCCCAAGCGTTCCGGGGATATCCTGATTCTCTTTCGCCCGCAATATTTTATCAATCACTTCAATGGGGAGGCCGTCGCCTGCAACCATGGCGGCCCTTGGCGATATGACACCTTCGTCCCCATTATTTTCGCCGGCTTCGGTCTGAAGCCGCTGGAGGTCTTCCACCGTGTCGAAACCGTCGATGTGGCACGGACTCTGGCCGCCTGGATGGGCACCAAACCGCCGTCGGGCGCCTCCGGACAGATTTTGAGTGAGGTTCTGGAGCAACAGAAAAATAGGAGAAAAGATAATGAAAACCCGTAATGTTTTGTGGATATTTTGTGCGGCTGCACTGTTGTGTGTTTCTGCTCATGCTGAGGATAAGCAGGCCTTGGCCAAGGCGTCGCAGAATCCGGTGGGGGACCTCATCAGTATTCCTATCCAGTACAATGCCAATTTTG
>JAOZQV010000076.1 GCA_029932035.1 Deltaproteobacteria bacterium
CCCCATTGTTTCCATACATTCAAAAATGAATACCCGGAAGCCCCGTTCAGAGTACGGCACTACACCGTGGTTCTACAGGATCTCATAGCCAAAGGCAAACTTCGATTCAAAAAGGGTGTTGAAGCCAGGGTTACGTACCATGACCCCTGCTACCTCGGTCGGCACAACCGGATCTTTGATGAGCCGAGGGAAATTATTCGCGCGATCCCCGGGCTGAGTCTGGTAGAGATGGCCCATAACCGGGTCGACAGCCTCTGCTGTGGCGGTGGGGGTGGAAGGATGTGGCAGGACCTGAACGGTGAGGTCAAAATGAGCGAGGTCCGGCTCAGGGAGGCCGAGGCAACTGGTGCAGAGATCCTCATCACCGCCTGCCCCTTATGTCTCATTATGTTAGAGGATGCCCGCAAGGCCGTGGGAGTGAAAGAGGACTTCCGGGTCATGGATCTGAATGAGTTGGTTTTAGAGGCATTGGAAGAGGTAGATTAGAAATTGGAAGCTGGAGCTTCCGGGGAAACAATCTTCAATAGTCAATAGTCAATTTCAAAAGGGGGTTCAGAATGAGTGATGTTTTGATATTGGGAGAAGTGAAAGAGGGATCATTAGATCTGAAGACCCTCGAATTATTAGGTGCTGGGAAGAAGCTGGCCGGCGAACTGGGCGGTAAGTTTTCCCTCCTGCTGATGGGGGACTCGGTTTCAGGGGCGGCCGATGAGGCGCTCCCCTATGGCCCGGCTAAGGTTTATAAACTGGAACACGCTCTGTTGCAGGGCTTTAAGGCCGACCTGTGGGTGACGTCCTTAGAACAGGCATGTCAAGAGATCAACCCAAAGATTCTTCTCATGAGCCACTCTTTCATCGGTATGGAGCTGGGCCCGAGACTGGCCTGTCGATTGAACAGCCGGCTCACCACCGATTGCATCGACCTGTCCATTGATCCTGAAGACGGTCTTCTGCTTCGGACAAAGCCGGTTTCAGGCGGCAATGCGATTTCGGTTTTCAAGTGCCAGGGCGAGCCGCAACTCGCGACGGTGAGGGGAAAGGTATTTACACCTGTTGAGACAAGCGACGGTAGCGGGGAGATTGTGGATATCAAAGCGGATATCGATGAGTCCATAATCAAGGTGGCATCTCTGGAAGTTGTGAAGGAGGACATTGTTTCCTTAGACAAAGCAAACGTGGTGGTGTCCGGTGGCGCGGGTCTTGGCGAAGAGGACGGGTTTGAACTACTTGAGGAGCTGAGAGAGGCCTTAAGCAAATCATTCGGTAATGTGATGATCGGATGTAGTCGGGTGGCGGTTGATAAGGGCTGGATATCATCGGACCATCAGGTGGGTCTGACCGGCACGATGATCTCTCCGGATATCTATGTGGCGGTGGGGATTTCAGGGGCCATTCAACATTTGGTGGGAATGGTTCAGGCAAAAAAGATCATTGCCATCAATACAGACCCCGGTTGCAACATGTTCAAAGTAGCGGATTACGGTGTTATTGAAGATTATGAAGAGATCATACCGGCGCTTATAGAGAAACTGGAGGAGTTGTCATGACAGAGATAAGAATAATCGTTTGCGCCAAAGAGATTCCTGATCCGGAAGCGCCGCTTTCCGATGTAAGCGTGGATGCAGAAAAAATGGAGGTGATCGTGGACGCGCCGCAGGTCATCAGCCCCTTTGATGAAAATGCCTTAGAGGTGGCTGTTCAACTGAAGGAAGAGGTGGGCGGGAAAATATCGGTATTGAGTCTGGGTAAGAAGGTCTCGGACACGGTATTGCGAAAAACCTTAGCGGCAGGTGCTGATGAATTGATCCTTCTTGAGGACGACAATTTTGACAAGCTTGACAGCCATTCCACCGCCGCTGCCCTGGCCGGCGCCATCCAAAAGATTGGAGACTACGATCTAATTTTGACCGGAAGGCAGGCCGGAGACTGGGATTCCGGTCAGGTGGGTCTGATTCTCGGTGAAATACTTGAACTTCCGTGCATCAGTCTGGCCCGGGAAATCACGATCGAAGACGGAAGCGTGGTGGTCAAGAAGAGCATTCCCATAGGATATGAACGGGTTAAAGCCAAAATGCCCGCACTAATAACGGTGAGCAATGAGGTTGGCGAGCTGAGATATATTTCCAGGACCAAAATGTTGAAGATGATGAGAGGTGCACGTTCAATTCCCTCATGGAGCGCCGAGGATCTTGGCGTAACCGAGGAGGCGCTTCAGAAAATGGGGATTGCGGCGCTCTCTTCACCACCTGATATGGGAAGGGATTGCCAGCTCATAGAAGGCACACCCGATGAACAGGCCGAAAAATTGGCGGAAGTTTTCAAGGCGCTGAGATAGGGTTGCAGGTTTTTTCAATCGACAATCATCAATCAACAATCATAAATCCATGAGGAGGTACATTTAAATGGCGGATAAATCTTTCGATGCAGTGGTGATCGGCGGTGGACATCATGGGACGATTATTGCCCCTTATCTGGCCAAAGCCGGTTTATCAGTAGGGGTTTTTGAGCGATTGGATCATCTTGGCGGCGGCGTTGTATCCTATGATGACACCCCGGCGCCGGGGTTTCGAAGTAACTTTTGTTGTCATTCTACGCGTTTTTACGGTCATCCTTCTTATAAGGAATTTAACCTTTATGATGAGGGCCTGGAGTATGTCTTTCCTGATACAAATGAAGGCGCAGTCTTCGATGATGGAAGCTCCTATGTCGCTTCCGCCGCGTTCCCGGTAGTGAACCCAAAAACAGGGGAAACAAGTTTTAACGAAGAAAATATGCAAAAGACCTATGAGCAGATCAGGCAGTTTTCTAAACCTGACGCAGAGGCATATCTTGATCTAACGGAAACGTACAAAGAAAAAATCCGACCCTTGGGTTTTAAGCAAAGATATTCCGTGCCTCCGCCCTGGGGAACCCCTGATCCCCTGGAAAAACTTATGTCCGACCCCAAAAGCGGGTTGGATCCATCGATGCAATTCATGACCTGCAGGGAGATCGCCTACTCTTTCTTCGAGAGCCCGGAGCTCAGGATTTTAATGCTGAGAGGGTTTCTCACGTCGTGCGGCCTTCATCCGGACGATGTGCCGGGTCTTGCTTATATCATTGGGGATCTCGGCATGGTGCTCGGGTGGGAGACGGCATCTATTCCTAAAGGCTGCTCACAGTCCATTACCGATTCACTCGTCTCGGCGGGCAAAAAGCTGGGGGTTGAGTACTTCATCAATTCGGAAGTGGACAAAGTCCTCATTGAGAACAAAAAGGCCAAAGGCATCAAACTGTTAGACGGTACCGAGATAGAGGCCAGGAAAATGGTGATCTCTGATAATGCCACTCCCCAGCTTTACCTGCGTATGATTGGAGAGGAGCATCTGAGCCGTAAGATGAAGCTTAAGGTGGATTCGTTCTTCTTTGATCGCGCGCAACTTTTCTGGGGACCCGTAGCTGTTCATGAGCTTCCCCAATATACGGCAGCCAAGAACAACCCCGCTATAAGCGCTGTACCTCGTACCTACTGGCAGCCTAAGGACCTGGCGTTTTTGGAAGATAAATATATCCATGAGATCTTTCTTTTGGGTATGCCTTCCAAGTTTTTCTGTTTGACATTCCCGGACACCATTTGGGACCCAAGCCGCGCACCCGAAGGAAAACATAGTCTGATGATAGAGGAATTTACCGCTCCTGCCCGGATGTTCTCCAGGAAGGAATGGCGCCAGTTGCATGATGAATTCTATGACTCCATGATTGATCAATGGCAAAAATACGCCCCCAACATGACCAAAGACAACTTCATCGGAGAACGTATTGCGACGCCCGTCGAGATACAGGACACTCACTTAGATATGAGAGAAGGCGGATGGTCCGAAGGGAACCCCGGCGGGTCGCAGAGCGGACGTTTTAGAGGTTTGCCCGGGGGATACCGGACATTTATCAAGGATCTTTATATGTGTTCCTCAGGGATAGTCGGTGGACCGGGTGTCGGACGCGGATCAAGTTATAATTGCTACCAGGTGATAGCGGAAGATTTTGGCTTACCATCGCCACAATATTAATGTCCTGGGTAAGATTCTGATTATTGTGATGAAAACAAAGGGAAAAGGAGAGTGAAAATGAGATTGAAAGACAGAGTAGCCATCATCACAGGGGCGGCAAGGGGTATGGGCCGGGGTTTTGCGGTGAGGCTGGCCGAGGAAGGCGCCAAGATCGTGGCTGTAGACATTTTAACGGAAGACCTTGAGAAGACGGGGGCGTTAGTCAAAGAAAAAGGCGGAGAAATCCTCACCATGAGGGTAGATATTTCGAGCGAAGAGGAGACCAGGTCCATGGCCGAAGCAGCAGAATCCAAGTTTGGGAGGGTCGATATCCTGGTCAACAATGCAGCAATCTTTGCCGGCATGAAGCCGAAGCCCTTTTATGAATATAAGCTTGAGGAGTGGCAAAAACATATAGACGTGACGGTATTGGGTACCTGGCTCTGTGTCAAGGCCGTCGTTCCTTATATGAAAAAGCAGAATAAGGGGAAGGTAATAAATATCGCTTCCTCAGCCGCCTTCAGGCCACTGGTGGGCCATGCGCCGTATACTGTGTCTAAGGCCGCGGTTATCGGGCTCACCCATCTCATGGCTGCTGAATTGGGGGAATATAACATAAACGTGAATAATATTGCGCCCGGCAGTATTTCTACAGAGGCCCTATATACCCTGATGTCAAAAGAGGATGCAGAGAAGCGGGCCAAGGCAGGCGTGATAAAAAGGGTGGGCCAGATTTCGGATATCACGGGTATGGTGCTCTTTTTAGCCTCTGATGATTCCGATTTCATAACCGGACAGGACATGATCATTGATGGCGGCCGGACAATGCGTTGATCCAACGTAAATAGTGTCCATCCAGACAGGAGAAGTCATGACAACACTTGCAGGCAAACTGCTTAGGATAGATTTGAGCAGTAAAAGCCGGTGTGAAGAGGAAATACCCGAGGCATATTATAGAAAATTTATTTCTGCGCGAGGACTGGGCGCCAAATACCTTTACGATGAACTCAATCCGGGCATAAACCCTCTTTCCCCGGAGAATAAATTATTGATGTTGGTCGGAGTATTGGGCGCTACGGGGCTTCAGGGCTTTTCCAAGTGGGTTGTTATGGCTAAAAGCCCGTTGACCGGAACAATTATGCGTTCATATACGGGTGGAAATTTCGGTGTATGGATGAAATTTGCCGGCTACGACCTGATTATTATTGAAGGCAAGGCCGACAAGCCTTCCTATGTGTATATTGATCAAGAAGGCGTTCAATTCCTGGATGCAAGCGATCTTTCCGGCTCGGACCCGCGCTCAGTCCAGGAGAGATTAAAGGATAGGCATGGTCATAGAACAGAATCTGCGTGCATAGGACTTGCCGGAGAAAAACTCGTGCGGTATGCGGTCATTACCTCCGGGGAACGTACGGCCTCAAGGGGTGGAATGGGAATGGTCATGGGTTCCAAGAATTTGAAGGCTATTGCTATTAATGTCCCGGTGCGAAAAATAACCGCCTTCGACGAAGGAAAATTCAAGGGGTTGGTCAAAGATCAAATCAGCATGCTGAAAGAGCATCCTCGAAGAAAAAAAATGAATAGTCTTGGGACACCATACGCAACCGTGCCATACATGAAGCGTGGCATTTTGCCTGTCAGAAACTTTCAAGAGGGAAGTATTGGGAATATTGAAGAAATAAGTGGGGAAGCGTTTTATAAAATAAAGAAAGAAAAGGCCGGCTGCTATGGTTGTATGACAAAGTGCGGCGGCATGCGGGACGTCAAAAGAGGGCCGTTTGGCGGCTCGCGAATCGATGGACCGGAATATGAGACAATCTATGCCTTGGGTTCATTATTAGGCATTACGGATAAGCAATTTATTATCGACGCAAATGCCATGTGTGATTATTACGGTTTTGATACCATCAGTGCCGGCGTTTGCACAGCCTTTGCCTGCGAATTATTTGAAAAGGGGATAATTACCACCTCCGACACCGACGGTATTGAACTCAACTGGGGAAATAAAGACGCCATTTTGGCCTTGATTGAAAAGATCGGGAAAAGAGAAGGCATCGGCTATCTATTGGGTGAGGGGGTAAAGAGAGCCGCTGAACAGATCGGCGGAGAAACTGCCCTCTATGCCATACACATCAAAGGTCTTGAGCTTCCCGGTTACGAGCCCAGAGCCGTGAAAGGATATGGATTGAGCATGGCTACTTCAAATATCGGAGCGAGCCACATGTATGGCCGGCCAAAGACAGAGATGGCGGGCACCGTTGATCCGCTCACAGAAGAAGGAAAAGGGGCATCCATCATCCAGGCACAAAAGGAGCAGGCAATTGAGGACTCTCTCATAGCCTGCTCATTTGGTAATTCCGGTTTAGATTTCCAAAAATACTCGGAGTTTCTCCTGGCGGCAACAGGGATTAGAGAATTTGCAGACGTCGCTAATTTAATGGAGGTTGGGGAACGGATTATCTGTCTGGAGCGGTGTTTTAATGTCAGGGAGGGATTAGCGCGTAAAGATGACACACTGCCAAGAAGAATGTTTTCAGAGCCTTTGCGGGAAGGCGGTCCGGCTGAGAATCAGACCGTCAAAGGATTCGACAAACTTCTTGATGAGTACTATGAAGCGGCCGGGTATACAAAAGAGGGGATACCTACTGTTGAGAAATTGAGGGATTTGGGACTCGAAGAAATAACTTCTATTGTTAACTGAGGAGGCGCGTCAAGGAAATGAAACCTATACTGTATACAGATAATATGATTCAGGATTATACAGACAAAGGCTACTGGAAGGATGTGAGTTATGCAGATCTTTATGAGCAATGCGCAGAAAAGTACCCCAACAAGGAAGCCCTGGTAGACTCCGAAAAAAGGCTTACATGGTCAGAGGCGAACTTGCAGGCGAACAGGATCGCCCTAAAATTTGTAGAACTTGGATTGGAGAAGGACGATATTGTTATTTGCCACCTGCCGAATATGGTTGAACTCAATCTCATTTTAGCCGCTTGTAACAAAGCCGGATTGATCTACGCTGGCGTCGTAAGGACTTTACGTGATGAAGAGATCTCCTTTATTTCAAAAACCACGGAGGCAGAAGGATATTTAAGCGTGCGTGAATTCAGGAACTTCGATTATTGGGATATGATTCAAAGAATCCGTCCTGATGTGCCGAGCCTTACGAATATCTTTGTTGTAAAGGGGGATGTGCCTGAAGGAGCGATCTCCATTCAGGAGGTCATACAGGAACCGCTGGAAGAGAGATATTCCGTGGAAGTTCTTAAAAAAAGGCAGGTTAAATACCATGAGGTCGAATCCATCTCTTTTACCAGCGGCACCACCGGTTTTCCTAAGGTTGTGGAATGGCCTCAAACGGCGCGCACATTTGCCGCCGAGTCCCATATGAAAAAAATCCAAATGAACGGTGATGACGTGATCGGCGCTATCGCGCCTGTTTTCGGGGCCGGCAGATCAGGCTTTTTCTTTCCACCTTTTTGCGGAGCAAAGACCGTTCACATGGAACATTTTGGTGGCAAGAGGGCTTTAGAACTTATAGAAAAAGAGAAAATAACCCTTCCGGCTGTCGTGCCCACCCAGTTGGCCATGATGCTAAATGACCCGGATTTCGATAAGTATGATCTATCTTCCGTACGCGTCATTTATAGTGGCGGCGCACCTATGCCCACGGAACTGGCAAGAGAGATAGAAACAAAGTTCGGGGCTGTTCTTATTAATCATTATGGAGGGATGGATGCAGGTGGTTTATCAGCCTGTAGCGTAGATGACCCCCCGGAAGTGCGGTTTTTTTCGGTGGGCAAGGCCCACGTCGGGAACGAGATAAGGATATTGGACGAAGAGGATAAAGATGTCCCGCAAGGAGAAGTCGGTGCCATAAATTTCAGGGGTCCAGGGGCTGCCGGTGGTTATTATAAAGACCCCAAGATGACGGAGGAGAAATGGGGCAGTGGCTGGTTTAATATGGGGGATTTAGGGAAATTTGATGAAAAAGGGAATTTAATGATTGTTGGCCGACAGAAGGATGTCATTATCAGAGGTGGACAGAACATCTATGCTGCTGAAGTGGAAAATGCCATTCAGGCCAATCCCAAAATCGTGAGTGCGGCCCTTGTAGCCTACCCGGATAAGGTGATGGGTGAAAGGGCGTGCGTATTTATTGTCCCTGCAAATAAAGAAGATGAAATAACTCTTGAAGAATTAGGCTCTTTTCTGAAGGGAAAAGGATTAAGCGCCTACAAGATCCCTGAGAGAATAGAGCCCATAGAGAGTATGCCACTTGTAAGCGATTCCAAGATCGATAAAAAAACCCTTAAAAGCATGCTTGAGAAAGAGCTGGCAGATGGGACCAAGTAGGAGTAGTCATAAAGTGATCTACCCCACCTTCGAGGACGGACCTGTAAAATCGCTTTAAGAAGAGGAGGTGATGCTATGGGTGGTTAGTCGGCAGGCCGGAAATTTGTTGGGTAATTTAATCTTAAACATAAAGGAGGTATGGTTATGCATTATGGTAGAACGATCTGGGATCTTACAGATTTTGAACTGGATTATTATCCGGTATGGCTCAGGACACCCCTTCACACAGAGCCGGTTCTTACCCCGCTTTACGTTGAGATGTTTTGTGGGTATATGATGTTAAACTGGAGGAAAGTAAGTGATTATCTTAAGACACCCACAACTATGGGGCCTATCTGGAAAATGTATAAGGGCCATGGTTATATGACACTCGCACTACCAAGAGAAGAAGAGATCCCGGAGCGGGAAGCTGCCTTCAAGAAAAAGATGGCTCCGGTTCTTAGGGATCCTGATAAAGCTGCAAGAGATAATCTTAAAGGTATGGACGATTTAGTTGAGCCTTTCCTGCCTCTGAAACCCGACGAAATGGACGATGGGGAACTCCTAACCCACGTTTATGATATGCTTGATTTCCAAAATAAAATAATCTTTGAAAATTGGGTGGGATGGAACACCTTTGCACCTTGGGTTTCAGGTTTCCAAGACCTGATACGTGACGTGGCAGGGATTGGGACTACAGATGTTGAGTATTCACATTTGTTAGGTGGATATCCTAATCGCCTGCAAGAGACTAACACGATACTCGGGAAGCTTGCCCAGCAGGCCGTTAAGGATGGTTTAGATGGATTATTCTTGAATAATCCTCCTGAAGAAGTAATTCCGGCAATGGAGCAATCTGAAGCTGGCAAGAACTGGCTTGCACAGTTCAATGATTTCATGGCAGTACATGGCTTCCGGACTTTGCGTCACTATGAATTTTGTGAACCGGGCTGGTATGAAGATCCGACATTGGTTTTCCCAGTCATCGGTCAATATGTTGAGGCAGGGGGCGGTAAAGATTTGGAAAATGAGCACCGTTTAAGGGTTGATGAGCGTGAGGCGGCAGAGAGTGCATTGATGTCAAAGGTGCCTCCAGAAAGGAAGGACGAAGCAAATCAACTGCTTAAACTCGCCCGTATTGCTAATTATTGGCTTGAAAGCGCGGCTTGGGGTTGTGATATGAGACGCATGGCAGTGGGTAGACGGTGCTTTATGGCATGTGGCAGAAGGATGGCAGGGGACGGGGTTATCGAGAATCCAGAGGATGTATGGATGCTTTTCCCGGATGAAATAATCGCGGCCCTGGCCAATCATGAAAAAGGACGTTATATTTCGCTTGTGCAGGATCGTAGAAAGGAATGGGAGTATTATGTAAGTTTAACAAAAAATATGGATGAAGTCCCTCCATTTATCGGCGATCCTGAACAAATAATGGTGATGCTATCGAAAGATATGGCGCTTGGGCCAACCATCACGCGACCGCCCTTAGAGGACCCTGATGAAGTCGGTGCACTTTTGACAGGGTCGGCTGGAGCCCCGGGCGTAGTTGAGGGGACGGTTCGTCTTGTAATGGACGAGAAAGGTTTTAATACAGTAAAACCAGGGGAAATAATGGTTTGTCCCATGACCAGCGCAACATGGACACCACTGTTCGGCATAATCAGCGGGCTCATAACTGATTCAGGAGGGGAGCTGTCACATCCTGTAAATGTTAGTCGTGAGTATGGGATACCTGCGGTATGTGGAACTACTTTTGGCACTCAAAAGCTCAAGACAGGAGATAGGGTCAAAATTGATGCTAACAAGATGAGGGTTTACAAATTAGACTAATATAATGCTGTTCAATATTACCCTAAATCAGAAGGATGGATCTCATCCTGAGATCCATCCTTCGCATCCCAAGGTTAAAGATCCTTATAAGAATATTGCAAGCAAGACCACCTCTGGGAGGTAAGGTTGATTTATATAGGATGCCTTTTGTGCTTCACCACTTTCGATGAAAGCCATGGAGCCCGTCAAAATTATCACTTCACTTGAAGAATTTTTTAAGGCTTATAGATATGAACAACTATTTTACTACCAATAGGTTTTTAGATTCAGGGAGGTTCTATAGTGGATAAAAAGATGATCGCTTTTTTTGAGGAATTCGGAATAGAAGATGTTAGTATCGTTGGAGGGAAATGCGCGAGTCTTGGGGAAATGTCCAAGATCGGCGTCCCTGTTCCACCTGGTTTTGCAGTGACCACTGAGGCATTTGACTTTTTTTTAAAAGAAACAGGCACCCTTGATGAGCTAAAGAAATGCTCAACCCAGTTTTCAGAAGAACCATCGACAATAGATGAGTTTAATGAGATGGAAAAGGCATACCAGGAAATCATATTAGCAAAGAAGATGCCGGTAGAGATTAGCAATGGTGTAAGCAAAGCATATGAAACTCTTTGTGATCGATATAATATTAAAGACATGCCTGTCGCGGTCAGGTCAAGCGGGGTCGCAGAGGATAGTCCGACAGCGAGTTTTGCAGGACAGTATGATTCTTATCTCAATGTTAAAGGGAAGGAGGAAGTCTTAGAAAAGCTGCTCGAATGTTGGGCCAGTACATTTACTGCTCGTGGTATATCTTACCGCGTGAGACAGAAAATGCCTATTTTAGAGGGAGGAATGAGCGTCGCAGTGATGAAAATGGTCAACTCCAAGGCCTCTGGTGTTGCATATACGCTTCTTCCATCTACGCAGGACCCCTCGAAGATCCTTATGGAAGGAAATTTTGGCGTTGGTGAAAGCGTGGTACAGGGAATTGTAACGCCGGATCAATTTATAATCGACAAAAAAACCCTTCAAGTAGAGCAAAAAACTATAAATAAGAAGTTAAGACAATATTCAATGAAAGAAAATGGCACGGAAGAAGAGGATGTTCCGGTTGAGATGCAGAATGTATGCTGCATAAATGATGATGAAGTTTTCACATTAGCAAAATATTTTAAGTTTATTGACACCCATTATGAGGTCCCAATGGATATTGAGTGGGCCATAGATAATGATTTGCCATTTCCCCAAAACGTATTTTTAGTTCAGGCGCGACCCGTGACCATAAAGGCTAAAGAGAAGCCTGCATCACAATTCCTCATGGACATGTTTCTGGAATTTGCCCGCGACGGCTTAAAGGACAAAAAAGTCCTGGTTGTAGACGATGAGCCTGACATAGTCGAAACTGTGGCAGAAATGCTGGATACGTCCCAGGTTCATAAAGCAGTCGATTACGATACCGCCCTTCAATCCCTTAAAAATGACACATATGATATTGTTGTCCTGGATATTATGGGTGTTGATGGTTTTGAACTCCTTAAAGTTTCAGTTGAACGGGGATTCCCGACCGTCATGCTTACTGCCAACGCCCTGACATCGGGTGCATTGGCAAAATCCACGGACCTCGGTGCTTCGGGTTTTATTCCAAAGGAAAAGATGTGGAAACTCAAAGAGTTTCTTGAAGTTGTACTTCTCGAAGGTGGCAGGGCGGCCTGGAAAGAAATTATTGATCAATTTGAACCCCTTTTTAACAAAACATTTGGTCTTGACTGGAAAGAAAGGATAGATTTGCCGAAGAACGGTTAGATTATATACAACGTGATTTATGAAGAGACATATCGAAAACGGAATACAACCGGGAG
>JAOZQV010000077.1 GCA_029932035.1 Deltaproteobacteria bacterium
GGACGGCTTCCCTTTTTCTTTGTGCCTTTGCCCCTTTGTGCCTCCTGAATAGTTACAAAAATATAATCTTCATAATTGGGGATGAATGAGATGAACGAAAACAATCGGTTGATACGGAGAGGCGCTCAATCGCAGATAACGCTCAAGGCGGCCATCATCGGGGGAGGGAATGCCTGCGATGATCTTCTGGTTCTCTTAAGCGGTGAACGTCACATGCGGTTGAACATGGAAATCGTGGGCGTGGCTGATCCCAGATCCGACGCCCCCGGCATCTCCCGGGCCAGGAAGATGGGGATCTTCACCACCTCCGATTTTACCGACCTCTATACCCTCCCCGGTCTCAACCTCCTCATCGAACTGACCGGATCAATGGACATAAGAGAGCGAATGATCCGCACCAAGCCGATCCACATCAGTTCTATCGACCACCGGGGCGCCCGCCTCTTTTGGGATCTGATCCAGATAGAGACTGAAAAACAGCAGTTACAACAGGAATCGGAAACGGCCATCAGGAGGGAAAGGGACTGGTCCCAGAGATTCATAGATTCCCTCGGGGACAAGATAATGGTTCTGAACAGGGATCGTACCATATACAGGGTCAACAGGACCTTTGTGAGGGCAAGCGGGTTGAGTGAAGATGCGGTATTGGGAAAACCATGTTATGAAATCACCCACCGCGTCTCGGAACCGTGTAAGGGAGAAGATCATGGCTGTCCTTTTGAGGAAGTGCTTACAACCGGGGCCTCCTGCTCGGTAATACATCAACATAAGGATATGGAAGGAAAGCGTATCTTTGAAGAAATCATGGCCACCCCTATCCTGAATGATAAAGGCGAAATCATTCAGGTGATCGAAGGGATCCGGAATGTGACAAGCAAAGTCGCTTTAGAAGAAGAGGTGCGTCGCAACAAGGAATACTTGGAGAACATCATCGCCAACTCCTCTGACATGATAATCACCACCGATCTCCAAGGCAAAATTGTAACATTCAATCCCGGCGCTGAAAATATGTTAGGCTACAGCATAAAAGAGGTTTTTGGGGTCGACATTGAGACCCTGTGGAAGATGCCCGCAAAGCGGCGTCATCTCATGGCTGAGGTTAAGACCAAGGGATTTGTGAGTAATTACCCTGCCACCCTTATTGCCAAGGATGGCCAGGAGGTGGAAATCAGCCTCTCTTTAGCAGAGCTACGGGACAGCGAGAGGCATGTCCTGGGTACAGTGGGGATCAGCAAGGATGTAACCGAGGAAAATCGGCTGCGCAGGCAACTCATCCAACAGGAAATGGAACTCAGGAAGGCCAATGACTTCATGAATAAGAGCATTCAGAGTTCGCCCAACGCCATCATGGCAACCGATATAAAGGGGAACATCATCATCTGGAACCGGGCCGCAGAAGAAACCCTTGGATACAAGGCAGCGGAAGTGATCGGCAAAATGAAGATCGACAAGATCTATCCGGAGGGAACGGCCAAAAAGGTGATGCAGATGATGCGGAGCCCTGAGCACGGCCCGGTTGGAAAGCTGCGATCCTATCCCATGGTCTATGTACGGCAGGATGGCGAGGTGGTTGAGGGGAATCTCTCATCCGCCATCATTTATGACGCCGACGGCACCGAAGCGGCATCTGTGGGTATTTTTGTGGACCTGGAAGAGCGCCTACAGATGGAAAGAACACTGAGGCAAACCCAGGAGCAGTTATTGCAGTCCGAGAAGTTGGCGGCCATGGGGCGTCTGACTTCACAGATTGCCCATGAGCTGAATAACCCCCTTTACGGAATCATGAATACCTTAGAACTGCTGAAAACCGAGATTTCTCCACAGAACAAGAGAAGAAAGATCTTAGAGATGGCTCTCTCAGAGACCGTGAGGCTTTCTGAAATGCTTCGCAAGATGCTCTCGTTTTCCAAACCGGATGAGGAAAAGAGACAGCCGTCAGACATCAACATGATCTTGGATGAGATACTTCTTCTTCACGAGAAGCAACTTCGGGAACTCAGCATCCGTATATCAGTTTCTTCTGGGGAAGGCTTAGGGGAGGTATACGCCTCCAAAAACCAGCTCAGACAGGTCTTTTTGAATATGATCTCCAACGCGAGGGATGCCATGCCGGATGGGGGAACCCTAACGGTCGAAACAACGGCCGTAGACGATACGATTCAGGTAAAAATCTCTGATACAGGGACCGGCATCAGAGAAGAAAACCTTGATAAAATCTTTGACGCCTTTTTTACAACCAAAGACAGCATAAAGGGCGTGGGCCTCGGTCTATCCGTCTGTTACGGTTTCATAAAAGATCATGGGGGTGATATCAAGGTCGCGAGTCGGATAAATTCCGGGACAACTTTCACCATTATCCTCCCTGTTCACAAAGAGGCGGCTAACAACGCGGAGGGGGAGTGATTACGCCTCCCCATTTGTGAACTCTTTACCCATCAGACAGTTCCATGCATCTCTCACTAAAGAATGAAGACGAAATAACATCCACATTATTTGAAAATCGTTCTTGCAGTCATAATCTTAATCGTAATCTTAATTATAATCGTTTTGAGTAAGATTATGATTAAGATTATGATTAAGAAATTGGGAATTTCATCCCTGATCCTAAACCATAAAGAACTCCCCTCCATCCAGAGCAAGAAGAGCCTGCGTTTCAAACCCTGGAATTATAGTTATTGCCGTTTTTATATTTATTTTAACTAAAAAAGTGCTGAAATGTCAATTTTTTTCTTGACATTCTGAAATAATTAGAATAACTATAAAAACTAAAATAACGCATAGATAGAGGAGTCCTAATTCATGGAAGATATATTGACAGTTTTTAAGGCCAGCAAACAGTGCAATGTCTCCCCCAAAACCATTATCAACTGGATTGAATCCGGCCATATCACAGCTTATAAGACCGTCGGGGGACATCGCCGCATAAAGCAATCAGACCTTGTCGCATTTATGACCAAACAGGGAATTCCCATTCCCGAGGATACGCCTGTTGAAGAGCGCACAAGGATTTTGGTGGTTGACGATGATCCCATCATTGTGGAGACCATTGTGCAATCCCTCGAAGAGGATGAGCATGACTACGAGGTCATCTCAGCTTCTGACGGCTTTGAGGCCGGGATACAGGTCAACCATTTCAAGCCCCACCTCCTGATTCTGGATATCATGATGCCGGATATTAAGGGATATGAGGTATGCAAAAAGATCAAGAACGAGGAGGAGACAAAAGATATCAAGATCATTGTCCTGTCCGCCTACTTGGACGAAGAGAAATTCAAAAAAATGAAGGAGCATGGGGCGGACGTCTGTTTTTCCAAACCCCTTCCCCTTCCCCAGCTAAAGGAAGAGGTGGCCAGACTGTTGGGAGGAAAAGAATGAAACTGAAAGAATCCTTGGATAAGAAAAAATTTGTTGTCACGTCTGAGATACAGGCGCCCATTGATGAAGAACCGGAGGCTCTCATAAAGCGCTTGGAGCTGATCCGTGGGCGCGTGGATGGCATTGCTGTCCCGGAGTTAGAGGTTGAGGGTGTTGTCGGGGATAGTATCAAGGCCTGCGATCTCCTGAAGCGGAATCGTTTTGAGTCCATTTACCAGACCACCACCCGGGATAAAAACCGTCCCCAGTTGCAGAAAGATCTCCTCCTTGCCCACGAAGCGGGTGTTGAAAATCTACTCGTTTTTACAGAAGACTACCGGATCACCGGTGACAGCCTTCAGGAAATGATGTTTTTTCATGTGGATGCGGGAAAACTATCATCTGTCTTAGAGCACATGCAGGAAGGCTATACGGTTGATGGCAAAGAACTCCAGTCTAAGGCGGAATTCGTATTGGGATCCGGTGTTGAATCGGGATGGGGAAAAAACGTTCCGGATCTTGAGATGAAAGAGATGGAGGAGATGACAAAGATCGGGACCGGTTATTTCCTCACAACGCCAGTATTTGATCTGGCGCTGTTTGAGAAATTCATGAAACATGCCAAAACCTTTGGGACCCCTGTAATTGCAGAGGTGATGATCTTGAGGACCGCCGGCATGGCCCAGTTCATGAACCGTCATTTCAAGTCAGGTCTGGTCCCTGACTGGATGATCAAAAAATTAGCCAAGGCCCCGGACAAGCAAAAGGCCAGCATCGAAATCTTTGCCGATACTGTGAAGGGTCTCAAGGACCTCTGCCAGGGGATACACATCATCACCATCGGTGGTGAAGAAAAGCTGAGACATTATTTGGATGCGGCCAAGCTGAGATGATGAGGAGAAATACACTTGGATGAAATAAGTCTGGCGATCAACGGAATAAGGGTTAGTTGCACGCCTGGTGCCAGCATCTTAGAGACGGCAGAGAAGAACGGAATAAAGATCCCCAAGCTCTGCTATCATCCTGATCTCGAGCCTTTTGGGGCCTGCCGTCTTTGCTTAGTGGAAGATGAAAAGAGCGGGCGTGTCATGGCATCATGCGTCACGCCTGCTGCTCCTAACATGGAGATCGTGACAGACTCTCCCCGCGTCATCAGGCACAGAAAAAATATCGTTCGTATGATGATCGCTGAACACCCCGAGTCCTGTATCGTCTGCAGCAAAGGAAACCGATGTCAGTTGCGGCAGATCGCCGCTCAAATGGGCATCGGTGAAACAGATCTTTATTCCATGCCCAACTACAAGCAGTTGGAGGTGGAAAACCCGTTCATTGTCAGGGACCTGAGCAAATGCATTTTGTGTGGAAAGTGTATTCGAGCCGACCATGAGCTGGTTGTTGTGGGGGCCATTGATTATAATCTGAGGGGGTTTAAATCGCGACCTGCAACCCTTCACGACCTGGCCCTGGAACATTCCAACTGTACCTTCTGCGGCACCTGTGTATCCATGTGCCCCACCGGTGCCTTAGCCGTAAAAGACACAAGATATGTGGGAACCCCGGAGCGGGAAGAATGCACTACGTGCGGGTTCTGCGGGGTGGGCTGTTCCCTGCTCATGGGCGTTTTCGATGACAGGGTCGTAGAGATCAACCCGGGCGGTCTCCACGGTTCTGTGAACCGGGCCACCCTTTGTGTCCGCGGGCATTATGCACATGATTTCCTTAATGCCCGGGCGCGTCTGACCCAACCCATGATCAGGAAGGGCGATCAATTAGAGCCCGTGTCATGGGATGAGGCCCTGAACACCATCGCCAAGAGGCTCGGGGACATCAAGAAGGATTACGGACCACAAAGCATCGGACTGTTTGGATCATCAAAATGCACAAATGAGGAAAACTATCTATTCCAGAAGATAGCCAGGGCAATCTTAGGCACCAACAATGTGGACAATGGAGGATATCTGGCCGGGAGATCGGCCCTTCGTGTGATCCATGAGAGGACTGACGGTGGGCGCCGCATAAATCCCATAGACAACCTTTGCGGGGCAGAATCCATCCTTGTATTAGGTGCCAATCCGGCCCAGTCAGCCCCTGTATTGAGCTATGCAATCAAGAGAGCCGCCAAGGGCGGGACCCCCTTGATCGTGGTGGATCCGCGGAAAACCGATCTGACCCCCCTTTCATCCCTCTATGTACCCATATCCCCCAATAAGGACTGCGAATGGATCAACTCCCTTGCTGCCATTTTGTGGAAGAAGTTTGGACATGACACGGCATTTATAGAACGGTTCACCGAAGGGTTCGGGCCTTACAGCGATGCCCTTTCATCCTTTAATCCTGAAAGGCTCTGTCTCGCTACCGGGACAGATATGGCTTCTTTAGAGCGTGCGGCAGAATTGTTGAAAGGGAAAAAGATCGCGCTAATTGTGGGACACGGAATCACCCAACAGAGAGGTGGGGCACGGACCATGGAGGCCCTGCTCAATCTCTCCCTGATGACAGGGAGTATTCGCAGTAAGACCGGCGGGCTTTATGTCATTGCCAAAGAAAATAATGAGGTGGGGGCCTGGGATATGGGAACCGTCCCGGATGCGCTCCCGGGCCGCTTGCCACTGAGTAATGCTGACACTCGAAAAGAGTGGGAACGCTCCTGGAACGTGAAGATATCTCCTGATCAGGGCCTCAATGTGTTTCGTATGATCGAGGAAAGCGAAAAGGGGAATCTCAAGGCCCTCTATATTATGGGGGAAAACCCCCTTCGCAGCCTACCCCAGGGTAATCGTGTGATGGAGGCCATGGAAAAACTGGATTTCTTAGTGGTCCAGGATATCCTCCACAACGAAACCACCCGGATTGCAGATGTAGTTCTACCTGGTGCGGCCTTCTCTGAAAAAGATGGCTCTTTTACCAATATGGAGGGGCGCATAGAATGCTTTAGCGAGGTGGCGCCGCCCCCGGGTGATAGCAAACCTGACTGGGAAATCTTAGATTTACTTGCCATTAAGATGGGGCATGAAAAACGTTATGGTTCCTTAGACAAAATAAGGGCTGAAATGACCCGCTCCATAGCCCTGTACGCAGACCTGAAGGAGAACACGAATAAAAATTTCAGTTGGATCAAAGAAACAAGCAAACTGAAGCTTTTCAGTTCCAATGGAGAGGGAACCATGATCCCCTTTTCATCCCTGGGGTCAGTGGAAACCGAGATTGCTGACGATGAGTATCCCTTTACTGCGATCTTAGGGTCACAGCGTTTTCATTTGGGAAGCGGGACCCGTACCGCGCATTCTGCACGGATCCGGGATTTTGGTTTGAAGGGTGAGGTGGAGTTATCTCCGGAAGACGGGGCTATGATGAACCTGAAGAACGGCGATACGGTTCAGGTGCAATCTCGGGAGGGGGCCCTATCTAGGGAAATCCGCTTAGAAAAGGGGCTAAGGCGGGGGCTACTCTTTATCCCAACCGCGTTTCATGGAAATGATGCCATGAACCTGCTCGGTTTGATCCAGTTGGAGGATACGCAATCGCAGGGTTTCAAGATGTGCCAGGTAAAGGTCCGAAAAGCATAAGGTCCAGAGATCTTACATCCACCAGGGAGGGTGGTATAATGAAGCCGGAAGAAATCGATTGGGGTCAGCTCTCATCCATCATAGAAAAGCACAAGACTGAGCAGTGGGCACTCATTCCCATGCTCCAGGATATTCAGGAAACAGTGGGTTTCATTCCGCCGGAATCCATAGAGACCATTGCAGCGGCCCTGAACATTGCGCCTGCCCAAGTCCAGGGCGTCATCACCTTTTACGCTGGATTTACCCTGAAGCCCAAGGGCAAATATGTGGTCAGGGTCTGCCGGGGCACCGCCTGCCACGTGAAGGGAGGACGAAGCATCCTCCGGCTTATGAAAAAGGAGTTAGGTCTTGAAGAGGACGAAACAAGTCCCGATTACCAGTTTACCTTAGAGACGGTGGCCTGTTTGGGTGCCTGCTTCTTAGCCCCCACCATGATGGTAAATCGCACATATTACGGCAAACTTTCCCCCACCAAGGTCAGCAGTGTGCTGGCCCAGTTCAAGAAACAAAAGGGAGAATAGAAAGAGGAATGGAAAAACTCTTGTCCGTGGGACAACTTGAATGGTTTCGCAACAAAATCCTGTCTAATATGGATGAGGCTAAGACCGTGGTCCAGGTGTGCATGACCGGTTGCCGGGCCTATGGGTCTGCCGATGTGAAAGAGGCCTTGGAAAAGGAAGTAAAACAACAGGGTCTGTCAGGACAGGTGGAAATAAGGGCCACCGGGTGTCACGGATTCTGTGCAAAGGCCCCTGTCATTGCCATTGAACCGATGGGTCTCCAGTACCAGGAGGTTGAACCCGAAGATGCGGCCGAGATCGTAGATTACACCCTGAAAAGGAATCGGTTTATCGACCGTCTCGCCTACAAGGACCCTCAGACAGAAAATCCCATATTTTATCGAGAGCAGATCCCCTTTTACAAGAGACAGGAACGGAGGGTCCTGGCCCATTGCGGTCGCATAGACCCCACCCAAATAGAGCACTACATTGCAGCAGGCGGATATCGAGCCATTGTCAAGGCCCTGTCTAAGATGACACCAGAAGAGGTTATTGAGGAGGTCCTGACAGCCAAACTGAAAGGCCGGGGGGGGGCCGGCTTTCCCACCGGGCTCAAGTGGAAATTCGCGCGTCAGGCCTCTAACAATCCCAAGTATATTATATGCAACGCGGATGAGGGTGATCCGGGGGCCTTCATGGACCGGGCCATGTTAGAGGGGGACCCCCATGCTGTTTTGGAAGGGATGCTCATCGGCGCATATGCCATGGGCGCAGAATATGGATACATGTATGTGCGAGAGGAATATCCCATCGCTGTGGAGCATCTGAACATTGCCTTAGAGCAGATGACGGAATTGGGCCTCCTCGGGGAAAACATTTTGGGGACCGGCTTTAACTTTTCTCTGCAACTGAAGATGGGGGCGGGAGCCTTCGTGTGCGGTGAAGAGACCGCCCTTATGGCCTCCATTGAGGGCAAACGGGGCATGCCCCGGGCACGTCCCCCCTTTCCGGCTCAGGCGGGACTCGGGGGGAAACCCACCAACATCAACAATGTTGAGACATGGGCCAATATCCCTTCTCTCATTGAGAAGGGGTCACAATGGTACGCTGAGGTGGGCACTGAAGAAAGCAAAGGGACCAAGATCTTTTCTTTAGCCGGAAAGGTGAATAATACCGGTCTGGTGGAGGTGCCCATCGGTGTTACGGTAAAGGACGTGATATTTGATATTGGTGGAGGGATTCCAAAGGGGAGGCAGTTTAAGGCCGTGCAGATGGGTGGCCCTTCAGGCGGATGCGTGCCTCCACAATACCTGAACCTCGCCATTGACTATGACACGTTGCAGAGAATCGGCGCCATCATGGGTTCCGGCGGTATGGTGGTGATGGATGAAAACAACTGCATGGTGGAAATCGCGCGGTTCTTCTTGAGCTTTACCCAATCGGAATCGTGCGGGAAATGCGCGCCCTGCCGCTTGGGCACAACACAGCTCTTAGAGATCCTGACTCGAATTACCAGGGGGGAAGGCCGGCTCGCGGATATTGAGACCATTAAAGACCTCGGGGAGACCATTACCGAGTCAGCCCTGTGCGGATTGGGCCAGACATGCGCCAAGCCGGCCCTCTCCACCTTGAAATATTTCCTGAAGGAATATGAAGATCACATCTTAGAGCATCGCTGTGCCGGGGCCACGTGCGATTCCATGGTCATTTCCGCGTGCCAGCATGCATGCCCCGCGGGAATCGACGTCCCCAACTATGTTGCGGCGATCGCAATGGGAAAAAACCAGAAGGCCGTTGACATCATCAGGGAACGGAATCCCTTTCCAGCCGTGTGCGGCCGTATCTGCATTCATCCCTGTGAATTCAAATGCCGGCGGGGTGAGCTGGACCAGCCTGTGGCCATCAGGTCACTTAAGAGATATGCATCGGACTGGTATTTTGAAAATATCGGTATGGAAAAGGCGCCCTTTCCCGTATCAAGATCAGAAAAAATCGCGGTAGTGGGGGCAGGCCCGGCCGGTCTAACCTGCGCCTATTTTCTGCGCAAAACAGGTTATAAAGTGACTGTTTACGAGTCTCAACCGGTTGCCGGCGGCATGCTCGGCATTACCATCCCTGAGTTCCGTCTTCCCCGGGAGGTGATTCAAGAAGAGATCCAATATATTGAAAGCTGCGGGGTGGAGATCCTCTATAACTCGCCCATTGACGCCGGTCACACGGTGAATGATCTGATGAATGAAGGTTACTCTGCCGTTTTTATTGCAGCGGGCGCACAGGCCAGCAAACGGATCGGGATCCCGGGCGAAGATGAGGGGCTTGAGGGACTTTCCTATGGCCTTGCCTTCCTCACTGACGTGCGCATGGGAAAAAAGATAACCCTCAAGGGAAAGACCCTGGTCGTAGGAGGGGGAAACGTGGCCATTGACGTGGCCAGGACAGCGTTGAGAAAAGGCACTGAAGCCGTGCAGATATTCTGTCTTGAGTCTAAGGAGGAAATGCCTGCGTGGGATAAGGAGGTAGAGGAGGCCTTAGACGAGGGGATCGCCATCAACACCTCCTGGGGTCCCACAAGGATCATCAGCCATGAGGGTTCTGTTACGGGGGTTGAGTTTGTTCGATGTATCTCGGTGTTTGACGAAGAAGGCCGGTTTAATCCTTCCTTTGACGAAACAACCACCCAGGTTGTTGAAACGGATAATGTGCTCATATCCATTGGCCAGGCCCCGGATCCCTCCTTCTTGTCTGAAGACGGGCAATTAGAAAGGGCCCTCTGGGGGACCTTAGCCGTAGAGGAAAATACCCTGTCCACAAACATCAAGGGTGTCTTTGCTGGTGGTGATTTTACGACAGGGCCAACCTATCTCATACGGGCCATTGCCTCAGGGAGAAGGGCCGCCTTAGCCATAGACAAGTATATCCAAGGGGATATCGGCAGAATAGAGATATTGGATGAGAAGACCGCAATGGCCGAGGATGCCGGATTAGCCTTGGAAGAGGAGACCACGGAAGAGAAACCGAGGATAGAGATCGAGCTTGAGAGCCCGCAGGACAGGATAAAGGATTTCAGGGAGATAGAAAAAGGCTTTAGTGTTGAACAGGCCCTCAGGGAGGCCACCAGGTGTCTCAGATGTGACCTGGAGAAAGACAGGAGATAAACATGATCAGATCCATTACGCAGCAAAAGCCGGAAGAGGAACTGGACCAGCTCTTAGAGGGTCTGGGGAGAATTTTTATCATCGGTTGCGGCACATGTGTCACCCTGACGCAGACCGGGGGCGGGCCCGAAGTTGCAAAGATGAAAGAAAAGCTGTCTCAAAAGGGAAAAATGATCACCGGAGACGTGGTCGTTCCGGTTGCCTGTGACAACCTCACAAGGGAAGCCTTAGACGAATACGGGGGTCGCATTGACCAGGCTGACGCCCTGTTGATCATGACCTGTGCGTTTGGTGTCCAGACCATTGCGAGACAGATGAAAAAAATGGTTGTACCCGCCTTAGACACCCTTTTCATCGGCAAAGAAACCTCCCTCGGAGAGTTCAATGAGATCTGTACCCAGTGCGGCACCTGCATCTTGGGTGAAACAGGTGGGATCTGTCCGGTTACTTCCTGTCACAAGGGCCTGGTAAACGGTCCCTGCGGGGGCACCAACAATGGGAAATGCGAAATCGATAATGACAAAGAGTGTGCTTGGACCCTCATATATAACCGTCTGAATGAGCTGAACCGGCTCGATGCAATGAGGAAACTGCAAAAACCCCGGAACCACCAGGGAGAACTGAGCCCTGGGAAATGGACGTCGAAACTGGAAATTTGAAATTGGGTACTGGATATTTACCCGCCGGTAGTATGGCGGGCTGGATGCAAGACGTAGGATGGAAGACGCAAGATACAGCATGTGGGATGATTGGACGATTGGATGTGTTTTGGATGTGTTCCTTGAGCCTTACGCTTTGTCGAAGATCCCGTGCTTTTTGCGGGGAGCCTTACGCCTTTATCACCCGCAACCCGTAACCCGCAACCCGCAAAAAGAGGTCAATCATGGTTTCTGCTTTTAAGAATGCCCTGAACTCAGGTAAATTTGTCGTCACCTCTGAGGTGGCCCCCCCAAAGGGGACAAACCTTGACAAAATGGCCCACCACATTGAGATCTTGAAAGACAAGGTGGATGCCATGAACGTGACCGATCATCAGAGTTCAGTCATGCGATTCCCCTCCCTGGGAGGGGCGCTTTTGGTCAAGGAGATGGGAGGGGAACCTATATTACAGATGACATGCAGGGACCGAAACAGGATGGCCCTTGAGGCCGATCTCCTCTTTGCCTCTCAGAGAGGGATCCATAACGTCCTCTGCCTCACCGGGGACGCGGTGATGTTTGGCGATCACAAGGAGGCCAAAGGGGTCTTTGACCTGGATTCCAGTCAATTGGTGGCTGCAATAAGGAAACTGGAAAAGGGAGAAGATCTCGGCGGGAATAAATTGGATGGAGGTGTCTCCTTTTGTGCAGGCGCCATTGTCACACCCGAGGCCAACCCCCTTGAACCCCAGCTCATCAAGTGCGAAAAAAAGATCGAGGCAGGCGCCGAGTTCATCCAGACG
>JAOZQV010000419.1 GCA_029932035.1 Deltaproteobacteria bacterium
ATCCACAAAATATGCCTCTTGAGCCGTAGCAGCATTTCTGAGGTCTGACTCTGCCGCGGCGTTGAATGCCCTTTTCCTGTATGCGCTGAATTGAGGGATGGCGATAGCTGCCAGGATCCCGATGATCGCGATGACGATCATCAATTCAATCAGGGTAAAACCCTTTTCGTCTTTTTTCTTAAGTATTTTTATTAACATGATATTCTCCTTTGTTGTTCTAAATTTGTGTAACGTTAAAACCCGGTCCAGTTCCTTTTAGGAAATCAACACCTCCTTCCTTAAGTTTCGTTATTCGTTATTTATTATCCGTTATTTGGGGTACTCGGTATTGGTTATAAGTTATGTGCACCTGATTCGTATTTTATACAATTATTGTGCCACAAAATGATCAAGCCACCCATTAAATAGTAAACTTCTTTATTTCAATAGGTTAGCGGCCTTTATCATACCCGCTTGCAGGCAGTTCGTCGCTTTCCAGCCCCGGTTTTCCGTGGGTTTGTGACATTATTTGTAAGATTCGTGACAATTTTTGTCAGATATGGATCAGGATGAATCGCGCAAAGTCGCAAAGTCGCAAAGGAAATAGGGGTAACCATTCGAAGGTTACGGTTAATGTAGCCTCCCCAGATAAATAAAGGTAAAGCGGATTTAACCGGGTATACTGTGCAGCCGGGATAAACAAGGCTCGCAAAGGGCAGAAAAGTTGTCAGGGGATACTCATGACAAGCTTTATGCCATCATATACTTCCGCCATCCTCTCTCCGGAAAGGGTCCCAATTTTTTCTCTTAAGCTCTGTTTGTCCACTGGTTTGACCTGGGTCACATTTACCACGCATTTCCTTGGCATGTTAGCTTCACTCTTTTGTAGAACAACGTTTCCCGGTAATTCTCCGAATTTGACACGCAACCGCAATTTCCCTATATTTGATATGATCATAACAAGCCGTAAAAAGCGACCTGGCGGTTAGGCTAATTTATGGATATTTAAATAAAAGTAACTATTCAGGAGGCACAAAGGCACAAAGGGGCAAAGGCACAAAGAAAAAGGGAAGCCGTCCAGGAATTTTATCCTTAGGCATCGTAACAGGTTCACGATAGGGATTGCAGGCCCGGAGAAGGTCATAGGGCACCAGACAGATTTGTCCTGTTGAATTCGCAGGCTATTCAACCGGGGCCAGATCAACCATATACACCAAACAGGCCCTTAAGCTTTGTGCCTCTGTGCCTTTGCCCCTTTGAACCTGAGTAGTTGCGTTTATAATTTGCTTGCCATCACCACGTATCACCGAACATATCTTCTCTCCCGTATTCAGGACCGGGGCGCCCAAAATCGTTCTCCCAGGATGGAGGCATATCCCTATAGGGCTGGTATCGCCACTGGTGGGGATCAAACTCCGAACGTAGTTCCGAACACGATATCATGCCAAATGTGGTTAGCAGCAGCAAGAGGACAGCCAGAATCGTCTTAGTCTTCTTCATCAGCGCCTCGATTATAAGAATCATTATTTTTTACCCTCCCCGATAACCCTCTGCTAAACCTACCTTGAACATCTCAAGGTCAACGTTCCTACTCTCTGTCGCGATAACCCCGGCACGCGGTTATAAGGTCCTAAATCGTGGCCTTTGACATCAAATACCTTATTCAGGACCATTTTAGCAAGGTGATTCTTCGCCCGCTGGTTGAACGGCTGACCTGCTTCCTTTTGCCTTTAGCAGTCTCCGGGCCGTCAATACCCACAAGACGGATCTTGTTCGATTTTCGTGGAAATTAGCAGATAAAGAATGAAGCAGAGATAAAAATCAAAAAAAGAGCAACTTTTCAAACACCCAACAGGAGAAGGCTGCAAGATGTAACCTTCCGAACGGTTTCCGCCAAATTCCGCATCACGAGAGGCTTCATGACAAATGCCTTAATCCCTATCTCCTTTGCCTTTGCTTCTGAGACCAGTCTGCTGTGTCCGGTGCAGAGGATAATCGGGATATCGGGCCGGATTTTCATAAGTTCTTGGGCCAATTTGTCACCTGTCATATGGGGCATGGTCATGTCGGTAATGACCAGATCAAATCTGTCAGGTTCTGCCCGGAACAGCTCTAAGGCTTCAATGCTGCTCTTCTTGGCAACCACTTCATATCCCAACTGCTCTAACATCTGGCTCCCTATCTCTATCAGGACCTGCTCATCATCGATGAATAGAATACACTCGCTTCCGGTGGGGAGGGGTTCTTCAGACTCCTTTTTCTCCCTTTCCTCCTCCAAAATGACGGGTAGATACACATGAAAGGTGGTTCCCTTCCCCTGTTCGCTATAAACAGTGATTGTGCCCCCATGGGCTTTAACAATGCCCTGAGCTACAGACAACCCTAATCCTGTTCCCTCACCCGTGTCTTTGGTGGTGAAGTAGGGATCAAAGATTCGCTCCACTATCTCAGAGGGCATTCCGTATCCAACCAGGCAAGCCATGTCCATCTATCCTTTGTCATGGCCCTTTGTTCTATGTAGGCCGTGTGTGGAGGGTGATATAGCTTCTCCATTTCCTTTGCAGTTGATTCACGATCATCCGGATGGACAAGAGGCATGAAGGTCTTACCAAGCAATTCCTCCTCTGTCTTGCCAAACATTTTGCAATAGGACGGGCTAACAAACAGGGATCTTCCCTCGCAATCAACCTTAACCAACAGGTCTGTTTGGTTTTCCACGAGTAACCGGTATTTCTCTTCGCTCTCGGCCAGCGCCTGCTCCGCCTGTTTCTTAGCCGTTATGTCTTTTACGTGTTCGATTACGCTAATTACAGAACCGTCATCATCTTTGAGAGGAAAGGTAGAAAGCTCTATCCACTCGCTTGGCTCCTCAGCAGAGGGATAGGGAACAACCTCGGAATGGACTTCTCACCCGTTTCTATGGCTGGGATAGCTGGACACCATGGGCACGGGGACTGTAAACCCTGGTAAACCTTATAGCATTTTTTCCCAACCAGTGGCATGCGCTCAGCGTACCGATCCTCAATCCAGAAGTTACAACCAGTAATCGTCAGATCTCGATCTAAAACACTGATTCCGTCCTGGATCCCGTCGAATACGTTTTGGAGGAAACGTTCACTCGCCCTAAGCGCCTCTTCGCTGCTTTCAAGGATGGTTCGGTATTTTTCCTCACTCTCCCGCAGTGCCTCCTCAGT
>JAOZQV010000420.1 GCA_029932035.1 Deltaproteobacteria bacterium
CGCGATGTGGACCTGGTGGCAGATACAGATACCAGCGTGCTTATCAGCGGTGAAACAGGGACGGGCAAGGACCATATAGCCCGTCACATACATAACTTAAGCTGGCGTAAGGATCATCTTTTTGTCAAAGTGAATTGTGCTGCACTCGTCCCTACACTCATCGAGAGTGAACTTTTCGGACATGCCAAAGGTTCATTTACCGGGGCCAGCAATCGGAGAATTGGCCGTTTTGAGATGGCTGATGGTGGCACCGCATTCCTCGACGAAATAGGCGATCTGCCCGTACAAAGCCAGGCCAAACTCCTTCAAGTGTTAGAGGAGAAGACCTTTGAGCGGGTGGGGGAGAGTGCCCCTATCTCGGTTGATTTCAGAGTTATTGCAGCCACGAACCAGGACTTGACGCAAAAAATACGGGACAGAACATTTCGTAGAGATCTTTATTATCGGGTCAATACCGTACACCTGAATATTCCTCCCCTGCGGGATCGGGTCGGAGATATCCCCCTCCTGGTCAGGTGCTTCACAACCAATTTTGCGGAAAAACTGCAAAAGCCTGAAACACGTTATTCTTCAGCTGCCATCGAGGCGCTCTGTCAGTATCCATGGCCAGGTAATGTTCGGGAACTGCAAAATTTGGTCGAAAGAATCATGATTCACCGCGCAGGGCATTTGATCACCGAAGGAGATATCAATAAACTATTGCAACCATTGGAGCCTACAGAAAAAAGGTATGGCGGTGGATTCTTGACAAAGGACGAAATGGAAAGAAAACACATTGAAGACGCCTTGGCACAATGCGGTTGGGTTGTGGGGGGGCAACATGGTGCTGCCAGCCTGCTGGGCATCCCCAGATCTACGCTCCAGTACAGGATGAAGAGATTGGGCATTGAGGCCAAACAGATTCGCACGGCAAGATCTCCTGCAACCAGGGAGTCCATGGGTTATGGATTAAGAGGAGATGGATGATAAGACGCCCTTTTTCGGAGCCGGAGTACAGGCGAGTTTGTCGTAGTGGGTCAACGAACATCTGACCGTACCACCGTGGGGAGTGGCTGAAATCCCGCTCTATCAACACACAACCCTTTTTTTTGTGTATTTTTTATTGACTTCCCTCTTTTCACATGATGGGATTTAACAAATGTACCGTGATGCCTCGGATATTTAGATTGAGATTCTAATGAGAAAGGGATCTGACCTATGCGCAAGTATCTCGAACCTACCTTCATAATCGATACCGACAATGAGTTCATACAGAAAACAGCCCATGATATAACGTCCAACTGTCAAAATAATCGGGAAAAGTCTGTGAATCTATTCTACTTTGTCAGAGATCAAATTGTTTATAATCTTCACGTAGACAGGCATCTGCCGGAGCATTTTGTGGCCAGTGCTACGTTGACGCGTGGACAGGGATTTTGTATTCAAAAGGCGGTGGTTCTTGTGGCACTGAGTAGAGCCCTGAGCATCCCTGGTCGTTTGGGATTCGCCGTCATCCGCAACCATCTGATGCCGGAAAAGCTCGCGCGTGTCCTGGTATCAAATGAGATTCCAGATCATGGCTATGCCGAGCTACACCTCGAAGGAAAATGGGTCAAGGCAACACCTGCATTTGACCTTACTACATGCCATGAACACCGGATAGTTCCTGTTGATTTCGACGGCGTAAATGATGCGATCTTTCACCGCTTCAATCAGGATGGAGTCCTGCATATCGAATATGTAAAAGATCACGGCAGGTATGCCGATCTCCCGGTGGTCGAGATCGAGGCGTGGGTGGCCTCGGCGATCATTCCCGAGGCACAAAAGATGATCTTTAATGGTACATATCCTTGGCAGGAGGATTGAGAAATAGCGGTTGGATAGAGAATATCAAGGAGCGTGTCCCGGTCTATTCGGTTTCCGGCTGTGAGGGAAGAGGGTGCCTCACCATTTTTGAGCTTGCAATAAGATCTTCGATAACTTATTGATATGAGAACACTTTAAGGTTTTAAAAGCCTGACAAAATATACTGGCGTGACATTCTATATTAGCGAGTTGTACGCAGAAACATAGATCGTTTTCCTGCTGATTTCATGTTTGAACTAACAAGGGAGGAGTACAATTCTTTAAGGAGCCATTTTGGCACCTCAAGTTGGGGCGGGACAAGGTACCTGCCGATGGTGTTCACAGAGCAAGGCGTAGCAATGCTCTCATCTGTACTCAATAGTAAACGCGCTATTGAAGTCAACATTGCGATTATGAGAGCTTTCGTACAGCTCCGAAAAATATCCTCATCTCAAAAACGACTCGCCCAAAAACTCCACGAAATAGAGGCACGATTGGGAGATCACGACGAGAGTATCGGTGCAATATTCGAGGCAATCCAGCAGCTCATGGCTCCGCCCGAAAGACCCAGAAAGAAAATTGGCTTTGAAGTCAAGGAGCAAAAAGGCCGCTATGGCAAAAAGACGGGGAGAGAGAAGAAATGATCACTGAAATCACGCAACCTGTTGTAGCGGAGCGGACTTGTCCGCTGGAATTGTGGCGGAAATCCCGATTCAGCGGGATATCGAGTATCCAGTATCAACCCGCTTTCAATGGCAAGTCTTTCCAGAGATATTCATGTGTCATTTGACAGCATCAAGAACTGGATTGAGATCTTTGAGAACTTTTTTATGGTTTTCAGAATAGCTCCCTGGAGCCAAAAGATATCAAGGGCCATAACCAAGGAGAAAAAGCTGTACCTCTTCGATTATGCCGGGATTGATTCCCCGGCAGCAAAATTTGAAAATATGGTCGCCCTGGAACTTTTTCGGGCCGTATCGAATTGGAATGATCTCGGGCTCGGTAATTTCTCTTTGCATTACCTAAGAAACAGAGACAAGGATGAGGTTGACTTCCTAATTTCAAACAATCGCAACCCTCTCATCCTTATTGAAACCAAATTATCTGATGATTATGCATAAAGAAGCATGATAAAATTTCAAAAGATTCTCAATATCCCGGCAGTCCAGCTTGTCAATAGGGGTGATATCTGCAAACTCGTTTCCAATAATAACTTGAAAATAATGATAATCAGCGCACATCACTGGCTATCATTGCTGCCGTAAAGACATTGAGGTTAGATTTTAATTAGGCATCTGGATGTTTTGGGGATACTGGATATTGGATAATCGATCCTGGA
>JAOZQV010000078.1 GCA_029932035.1 Deltaproteobacteria bacterium
AAGAGAGAAAATAGTTGATGATATCAAAATAGTCCTTGTTCTCCCTGCTGAAATCTAAGTAAACTTGGGCGATGCTCTTTAGTCGGCCTTCAGGGCGATTTACTCTCTCTATTTTCTTCTTGATCTTATCGTGCAGAAGTTCAATTCCCTCCTCCTGAAGGGCGGCAAATATCTCCTCTTTACTCCCAAAGTAGAAGTAGATGGTTCCAACCCCTAACTCTGCACTCTTTGCGATTTTATTGATAGAGGTGGCCTGCAGTCCCTCCGAAAACAGCAGAGACCGGGCCGCAGCAAGGATCTGCCTTTTTCTCTCCTCCCTCTCCCTCTCTCTTCTCTCTTTCAGACCCATATGTGCCTACCCTCTATCAGTCCAGTTCAGACCTGAGCTGCCGCGCCATCATTCTTTCGTAAAGGATCGGAGATATCCGACTGATCCAGTAACTTATCTTGCCTATGGGGGTCAAGACCAGCAGGTGTTTCCGCCTCAACGCCCCCCCGAAAATGGCCTCTGCCGCCTCTTCCGGCGTACCCTGGCTGCCGACTGTGGACTGGGGATGCTTCGTCACCTGACCGTTGCCACCAAGGGCCCTGGTCTGCAAATTGGTCTTCACAAAACCGGGACAAACAATCATCACGTGGGCTCCGCTACGGCGGATCTCAGTTCTCAGCGAGGTAAAAAGGCCGTTCAGAGCATGTTTGCTTGCGCTGTACCCGGTTCTACCCAAGAGGGGCGCCAGACCGGCCACGCTTTCATTTACAATAATCAAGCCGTTTCTCTCGACGAGACTGTTGATGGCTGCCTTGGTGCAGTAGAGTGAGCCAAAAAAATTGACAGCCATAACCTTTTCAAACACCGATATCCTGGTATCCACAAACGCCCCACGCTGTGTAATGCCAGCGTTATTGATCAGCACATCCACACCGCCGTAATGATCCGTTACCTTCCGGATTGAGTCTTCACACTGGGCCCGGCTGCTCACATCACACATTAGGCTGAGACAATCTACCCCGGAATCCGTTAGTTCCCTTTCCGCCGTCTCTAAGGCTCTGTCATCCATATCGAGCAAACAGATCTTTGCCCCGTCCTGGGCAAATCTCCTGCAAAGGGCGAACCCAATGCCATTAGCTGCACCGGTGACGACCACGACCTTGTTCTTAAATCCCTCTTTTGTCATGAAGATCCTTCAACAGGAAGTGCAAATCTGGTAAAGATAAAGGCGGTAATCAGCCCAGCAATGATATGCCAGATCCCCCACCATGCGACCAGGATCGCCATACCACCCAGCCCCTCGAAAAAATTGAAAACCAGGACCAGTCCCAGCGCCGAGTTCTGGATGCCAACCTCTATGCAGACGGCCCGTGAGTCCCGCTCATCCAGCCTGCAAAAACGGCCGGACCAGTACCCGAGATTCAGGGCCAAGGCATTGTGAAGGAGAACAATCAACATCACCAGACCCACAACCTTCAAAAAGATGCTCCAGTTAGCAGCAAGGGCGCCGCAGACGATAACCATGAAAAATACAAGAGAAAAAATCTTGAACGGCTTTCGAACCTTATCCGCGAGAGCCGGAAAAATCCGGCTCAATGTCAACCCCAATATAAGCGGTATTCCGAGAATCAAAAAAATGGTGGTAAACACATCCACGGGGCTGAGGCTGACTTTCCTCAGGATCTCTGCGGTATCAGGATTCAACCCCCCCCAGAGGGCCAGATTGAGCGGTGTCATTACTACGGCCGCGGCAGTTGAAACCGCGGTCATGCTGATGGAAACCGCGCAGTTCCCTTTGGCAAGATAGGTAATAATATTTGAAAGGTTGCCCCCTGGACAGGCGGCCACCAGAATCATTCCCAAGGCAATGGATGGCTGGGGTCGCAGAATCAATGTGAGTAGGAATGTCAAGGCAGGCAGAAACATGAACTGGGCAACCAGACCAATCCCTGGGGCCTTGGGTGATATAATTATCCTCTTAAAGTCTTCCAGTTTAAGGTCTAAAGCCACCCCGAACATCATCAACCCTATGGCAATATTTATGACAAGAAGTCCCTGAGGGTTGAAATTGAGCCGGACCTGATCCACCATTGCCGCGTCCATACCCACCTCCTCTATTTTTTTATGCCTGATACGCCCCCAGATTGGCGAGGGCCATACTGGCCGGGCTTACGGTTGTGGTATCTGTCATTACATTGATACAGGTGGTCTTGCCGGATGCAAATGCTTCTTCAAGGGCAGGACGTATATCCTGGGGATTTTCCACTAACATCCCCTTTCCACCGAGGGCCTCCACCATCTTGTGATAATCAACCCTGCCGATATATGTGCCATCCTCAACGGCATGTCCCATACGGATTTCCTGACTATGCCTGATCATGCCCCAGCCAAGATCATTACAGATGACAACAACAATCGGGAGCCCCTTCCGGATAGAGGTTTCAAATTCCATAAAATTGAAACCCACTGAGCCGTCCCCGGTTATGAGGCAGACCCGTTTGTCCGGATACAGCAGTTTGGCCGCATTTGCATAGGGGAGCCCCACGGCAAGAGATCCATAGATACCGTAGTCTAAGTAGTGTCCGGCGCGAACAGCCGCACGGGTCATCCCCATCCAGGTTGTGGTATCACCTCCGTCTGCCACCACAATATCGTCTTCACGATCCATAAAGTCATTTATCTCTCGCGCGAGCCTCAAGGGATGCACGGGAACATTATCACTGTCCCAATCCTTTTGCCAAACCGATTTGCCCTGCTCATGTGCGGTCTGGAGAGATGTAATCCATGGGGAAAAGCGCTTTTTCAGCTCCTCCCCCATCCCCTTTTCCCTTATGATCCTGTTACACTCCCTGAGCAATGCCCCCGCATCACTCATTACCGGAAGATCGATCCCACGATTGCGACCCATCTCTTCCGCCTCGATATCAACCTGAATCATCTTGGCCTGGGGATTGAAGATCTGACCGAACATATAATACAGGCAGATCCTTGTTCCAAGGAGGATCACGAGGTCTGTCCCGCCATATGCTGAAAAACCGCAGCCAGGTCTGATCGCAAGCGCACCTTCAAAACATAAGGGGTGGGTATCGGGAATGGTCCCCCGGCCTGAAAGAGAGGTTAGAACAGGCAAACCCGCGCCTTCAATAAATTCGATAAGATCGTTGCCTGCCCCGGACTGCCACACCCCGGTTCCCGCGATCACCACCGGTTTTTCGGCCTTCCCTATCATTTCAAGGATAAGACCGGCCTTTTCAAGATCTACAGGATGGGAGTCCACATGGGTACTGGGCTTTTTAACCCCGGAAATCCCTGTCTCGCCGTTAAGCACATCCACAGGCAATTCGAGATATACGGGTCCCGGACGTCCGCTTGCCGCGGTTCTGAAGGCCATATCTATGAACTCAGGAATCCGCTCTGTATTATAGCAGACCAGGGACTTCTTAACCATCGGCCGGATCACAGGTTCCTGGCTCATATCCTGGAGATCAAGCTTTTCCCTGTGATTAAGCCCTACGCATCCTGCAATAAACACAAGGGGGGTGTTGGAAAAATATGCGCTTGCAATACCGGTAAGGGCATTGGTAAATCCCGGACCAGCAGTCACCATTGCGACACCAGGCTGTCTCGTCATCTTACCCCATGCCTCTGCCATAAAAACCGCTGCCTGCTCATGACGGGTGTCAAAGAGCGTAATGGGTGAATTTTCAAGATACTGATAAATAGGTGTGATATGACCCCCGCTTAAAGTAAAAATGTATTTTACGCCCCTGTCTAAAAGGGCCTCTGCTGCAAGTTGTCCTCCTGTTACGGTATCCATCTGTACTGTCCCCCCCCACCTTTTATTGAATATTGACTATTGAAGATTGTTGATAACCTTATAGCTCCATCAACTGGCCGCCGCTAATATTAATGGCCTGGCCCGTGCAGTATGAAGAGGCGTCGGACGCCAGAAAGGCCACCACCTTACCCACCTCCTCGGCCGTGCCGATTCTGCCCAGAGGAATAGTTTTGCACATTTCCTGTTCCCGTGCTTCCACCGTTGTGTTAAAGAATCTGGCCTCCAGCTCAAAACTCCATTTCTCAAGATCTGTCATGATCTGCCCGGGACAGATGGCATTGACCCGAATCCCCGCACCGGCCAATTCCTTTGCCATCACCTTTGTGAGCATGATTACGCCTGCCTTTGCCACGGCATAGGCCCCATTAAACAGTGGGGGCACCTTCCCCGCCCTTGATGCGGTGTTTATAATGCTCCCCTTTCTCCCCATCATCATGGGGAGGACGGCCCTGGAAATTCGAAAAACAGAGTGCAGATTCACATCAATGGTTCTCATCCAGGCGCTTTCCTCATAGGTGTGCACCGCATTGGGCACTCCGAATGAGGCCCCGGCGTTGTTACAAAGGATATCAATGCTATCAAAGCGTTCCTTGATTTTCTCCACCATGCTGCAGATGGTCCCGTTATCGGTCACATCAACGCTCACACTCATAGCCGATATGGAATATTCTTTCTCCAATTCCGCTATGATCCGGCCCATTTCATCCTCTGTTCCGGTTTTCACCGGGTCCGTGTCATTGCCGCGGTCCCCCAGATCCGCCACGACAATGTTGACACCGGATTCCGCCAGCTTTCTCGCAATGCCATACCCGATTCCGGTTTTTTTCCCGGCGCCTGTCACCAGCGCCGTTTTTCCTTTAAGATCTGAGTACATTAGCTTTCCCCCGTTTTCCTTTAGAATCCTGCAATAATAAGTATAGTTACAGATAGTGAATGATAAAATCAATGATTTCCAGCGGATTTTTGTAGAATCCTGCAATAATAACCATACTTTTAGATAGTGAATGATATTCGATAATCGATTGATACTCTATTTTCGAAGCTATGTCAACAACAATTGATACTACATACCTTTTTCTGCTCATCGCCCGGATAACCGGCACATCTATTTTGCTGCTCGGTCTTGGTACCGATTTGAAGAGAAGATAGGGAATATGAAAAAATGTGAAATGAGGATATTGGAACGATCCGTAATTTATTTGTCTTGACTTACACAAAAATTATTTGCAGAATAGATTTTTAAGTCATTTTTGGTCCTTCGCAACCATCAAAAATGGGCCTGAAAGTGAGCACAAAATGGCACATATATTCGCAGTTGGGGGCGGAAAAGGGGGAACTGGTAAGAGTTTTATTGCTGCAAATCTTGGCGTTATGTTAGCGAGGCAGGGCAAAAAAGTGGTACTGGTTGACCTGGATCTTGGTGCTCCTAATCTGCATACAATGATGGGCCTAACCAATCTGAAAACAGGGCTCAGCAACTTCCTCAACAAATCGGTTAAGAACCTTTCACTCACCTCTGCACCTACGAAAACGCCAAACCTTTATATTATCAGCTCGCTCCGTTGTTCTCTCGAGGTAGGCAACCTTTTTTACGCGCAGAAGCAAAAAATAATTCGCGCCATTTGGCAGCTTCCAACAGACTATGTGGTACTGGACCTTGGAGCCGGAACAACCTATAACACCTTAGACTTCTTCTTGGCCTCACATCAAGGGCTGTCCGTATTTACGCCCGAACCTACCTCAATCCAAAACACTGTACAATTTATTAAGGCGGTCTATCTAAGAAAGCTGAAGCACATTCTCAAACAGCACGCTTTCGCGACCGCAGTCAAAGAGGTTGGATATGAGTCTGATGATGGTGTTGTGAGATCACCCCTTGACATCGTAGACAGCGTAATGCGAAGCGATCCCGCAAGGGCCAAGCTATTGCAAAAGGAGTTGGGAAAACTTAGATTCAAGCTAATCTTGAATCAATATCGTAAACACATGGATGTAACTCTTGGAAACAAGATTGAAAAGGTATGCAACAGACATTTTTATTCCCAGTTCCAGTTCCTGGGAAATATTGCTTATAATGAAAGGGTATACGAATCAATTATAGCGAGGAAAGTATTCGTTGCCAAATATCCATACACACCAACTTCAACCGACCTTAAAAACGTCGCAAACAAGATGACAGGAAGGAACGTTCAAGCACCTACCCTCAAGGAAACAAATGCGAAAGTTTGAAGAGCTTAATCATTACCAAATCTTCGGAATTCCTATCAACGCATCCGCTTTTGAAATTAGACAGGCCTACAAAGAGACCCTCTCCATTTATGGCAATGATTCACCGATCTCCTACTCCTTTTTTACCGAAGAAGAGAGTAAAGAGATATTGGACAGGGTCGAAGAAGCCTTTTCTACTCTAATTGATCAAGAGAAGAGAGAGTTATATGATAAGATGCTTGTACACGACAAAAAAATTGATCCATCCGATCTCACAAAAAAGAAACAGAAGGTCCCAACGCCCCTTTTCTCCTCCAAGACCCCTAGCGGAGCAGCCATTTCCAAAACAATAAAGAAGAGAATCAAAGACAAAGATCTCAAAAAAACTAAGGAGGCAATCCTTTCAAAGGATATGATTTCAGGAGATGATCTAAAGCAGCTAAGGCAAACAGTTGGAATAAAGATCGAAGATCTCTTCGAAGTTACCCGAATCACTGTTTCAATCTTAGAAGCGATAGAAAATGATAATTTTGGAACCCTCCCCTCTACCGTTTATTTAAAGAATTTCTTAAAGGCCTATGCAAAACTGTTCGAAGTAGACCCC
This sequence comes from Deltaproteobacteria bacterium, assembly GCA_029932035.1. Taxonomy (GTDB): domain Bacteria; phylum Desulfobacterota; class DSM-4660; order Desulfatiglandales; family Desulfatiglandaceae; genus Desulfacyla. The sequence goes on from JAOZQV010000078.1 coordinate 6,640, forward strand.
AAAAAAATAATTGATGGCTATTTAAAGAATCTCAACCATATAAAAGGAACTTCGTAACTGTTTACGCCACCATGCCTCACACCAATTTCCGCAACGAAATAGAGCAACTGTTGTCCTTTGCCGACATCGAAATCGGCGGGGACAATCCATGGGATCTTCAGATCCATAACGATAAATTTTATGCAAGGTTGTTAGCGGAAGGATCACTCGGTCTCGGTGAATCCTTTATGGACGGCTGGTGGGACTGTGACAGGCTTGATAAGTTCTTTCACAGGGTTTTGCAGGCAGAACTGGATACTAAGGTCAAACTCCGGACGGTGCTTTTTGACATCCTGAAGTCAAAGCTGATAAATCTTCAGAAACCGTCTCGGGCCTTTCATGTTGGCCGGCGACACTACGATATCGGCAACAACGTGTACCAACACATGCTCGACAAACGGCTTATATATAGCTGCGGCTATTGGAAAAATGCGTCCACATTGGATGAAGCCCAGGAGAACAAACTGAACTTAGTGTGCCGCAAGCTGGATTTACACCCGGGAATGCGGGTTCTGGATATCGGATGCGGCTGGGGAGGGGCCGCTAAGTTTGCGGCCGAAAAATACAAGGTGGAGGTGGTCGGAATCACCGTTTCTGAAAAGCAGGTGCAATTCGGAAAGGAACTTTGCCGTGGGTTTCCAGTGGAGATCCGTTTGCAGGACTACCGCAGTCTAAAGGGCGCCTTTGATCGTATCCTTTCAATAGGCATGTTTGAGCATGTCGGCTATAAAAACTACATCACCTTTCTTCGCGTCGTCAACCGCTGCCTTAAGGATGATGGCCTGTTCCTTTTACATACCATCGGGAGCAATCACTCCGTAATTAGAACAGATCCCTGGATAGACCGTTATATCTTTCCGAATTCCATGCTGCCGTCTGCAAAACAGATATGCTCCGGTATTGAAGGGTTATTCGTTCTTGAAGACTGGCACAGTTTCGGTGCAGACTATGATACCACACTGATGCACTGGTTTCGGAATTTTGATAAAAGCTGGGATGTCATTAAGAAAGAGTATGGCGAGAGATTTTACCGGATGTGGAAATACTATCTCCTTTCCTGCGCCGGATCATTCCGCGCAAGAAAAAACCAGTTGTGGCAGATAGTCCTCTCACCAAATGGAGTCCCTGGCGGGTACAAGGCTCTGATATGAGATATGCCGTCATGATATTGCATTAACATGCCCCTCCCTGCATCTCCGACACAGACGAGACAGCAGGCCCATGGCCGCCCCGGCGGCATCAGGAGTCATGGTGCCCATTCCGCATGCAGGTGTGAGAATAGAGCGTTGAGCAATTAGATCCGCATCCACACCCCACTCACTAATACGTTTCAAGCCCTTTTCCAGTCTTAACAGCAAATCATCGACCGATTCGTCACCCCTGAAACCTGAAGTGGGGACAATCCCCCATGCAATAGTGCCTCCTCCCTCGATAAATCGCACTATATCGTCCTTATACAGCAGGAAATGATCCATGTAGTCAAAGGCATCAAAGTTGATAATGTCCGGGCCTGCCTCCAAGACCATAGCCCAGTCGGTATTCCCGCAGCAATGGATACCTATCAGGACGTCGGCGTTATTTCTCAGGTAATCTATAATAACACGGAGCATATCAACGACCTCATGGCGTTGAATCGGGGAAAAGGCCGAACCGAACCCTGAAAGATAGGGCTCGTCCAAAAAAATGACCGGCCGTTTTCCTGATCTTTCAAGCTTCCTCACCTGCCATAGGGCCTTAATGGCTAATCCCCTTGCCATAGCCTCTGAAAGTTCCGGATCATGGAGGATCGGCTTTCCCCTCGGGTCTTTAACACCCGCTGTAAAGGTAAGGGGGCCGACTATTTGTCCCTTGATAAAAGGACCGCATTCTACTTCACCATCAGCAATAAGTTCCAGAAGGGAATAAAAGCCGGGGGCATATTCCCTGCTCATGGCAAAACGCTCAATCTCATCGGCAAGATAAAGCTCGTAGAATTTCACAAGCTCTGTTTCTCTCTGATCTGACCTGGGTATGATCAGAGACCTCTCTTCTGCCTTCACCTCCAAGAGGGGGAGCCCCTCACTGTACTGGATGCTCATATCCTCGAGATGGCTCCGTTTAACGAACTGAGGCCAAAACGGTATAAAAGGCGCCATGTCCACGATCTCCCGGCAGGTTGCCTCAACATCCAAAAATGGGACGCTCCCGATGCCGGTTGCCATAAACCCAAAATTAACCGGTTTTTCAGGCATGCTGCATCTCCTTGATTCTCGGCAGCCACCTCTCCAAAATCGTAATCATTGTTTCCGTTCGGGCACGCAGGTCGTCCTTTTCTTTTCCCTCCGTGTTTGGTTCTTCAGCCTCCATCCCTCTTAACTCGATAAGACGTTTAAGGGACTCACTGTCATCAGGCCTGTCATTGAGGACCTTTTCGTAGATGGTGATAGCCGCGCTTAGCTTGCCCTGGGTGTAGTAAAGTTCCGCAATGGTCGGCGTTGCAAGATCAGACACGGCATCTTTTTCATCTACTTCAACGACAGCGTCGTCTTTCGGCCCTCCTACCTCTAACTGACCTTCGTTCGGCGCCACTTCCTCTAAAAGCTTAAGCGCTTCCGGTTCCCCTGGGTAATGCGCTAAATAGAGATTAAGCATATCAGCGGTCTCTGTCCTCCTCCCTTGTTTAGCATAAATACCCGCAAGCAACCTGTAGGAGGGGGTCAGGGCCTCAATCATCGCTGTGACCTTCTCGAGCTCGGACTCAGCCATGCCGATAAATCCGATTTCCAGGCAAGATTCTGCCAGGAGAAGCCTCAGACGAATATCGTCAGGATAGACCCTCAAGAACTTAATGCACTCTTGAGCAACCTCCTTTAAACGTCCCTCCTTTTTCATCCTTGTCAGGACAATGGAAATAGAGTCTACCGAGGGTCCATGGTTCAAAATATCGTCCAGAACGTTATCTGTTTTTGCCATTTCGCTTTAGTCTCCTTTTCGCACCCCAAAGTACGAATTCTTCAATTAAAAGGATTTTTGTCGTTTTCCCGGACAGGCTCCTCGCTAAACCTGTAAATGATCTCGTTTTCCTTGATAAGATTAAGCTCTCTCCTGGCCACCGACTCCACATATTTCATATCAGTCCGAAGGAGTTTGACCTCATCAAGAAGTCTCTGGTTTTCTTCGGCAAGTCTGTGGATCCTTTTAATACAGGCCTGACGCTCTGCCTCGCTTCGATAAAGACGGGCAAAGCCACCCTCCCCAAACCACAGCCAAACCACACTGAGGAATAACAGGCAGAGGACAATTAACGGAATTTTCAAGAGCTTCTTGATTCTTGGATTCAACCTAAATTGCCTCCGCTAACAAATCATTTTGTCTTCGTCGATTTATCTCTTGTTAGTCGCTTTTCAACCTGTTCCTTGGTGAAATCCTCAATCGAAATGAAATGGTTCCTGTTTACCATGAGTTCAACGCGGCACCAGAGGTTCAGACTCACCTTTTTGTGAGCGCCCTTGGATACCCTTTCTTCAATAAGCTTCACCTCTGACGGCCTGAGCACCCTCGGTCCAACCACCTCTGCCCTCACAGACCACCCCTCTCTCCTTTTTTCCGCATCAACATTGGTGGCAAACATATCCTTAAAGCGCGTGATCTCGGTCTTCACATTACGCTCCAGATCCTCCCGGGCAACCTCATCTTTAGCCGAAAGATTCCCAAAATGCGCTCTGCCGTAGAGAACCCGTCCTTTACTGGTCACATCTACAAGGTCATCCGAACGTATCAACAACCGGACCTGTTTGTCATCCAACCTCTCCTGAATAGCCCCCTCTAATCGCTCGACCTCGAGCGGGGTAAGTGAGCGGGAACTCTGTATACTGGCAATCAGGATAGCACAGTGCGGCAGCTCAACCAGGTCCAGGTTGTCAAGATCAAGATGGAGGCCTTTGTAGCCTTCGAACATCTCTCTGAGGACCTGCTCGGCAATCTGAAGCCGTTTAACTCTGGGATTCAGGTTGGTAGAGATGAATTCACCATCAAGATTACGACCCACCACGCCACTGGTTGAACCGGTAGACGAAATATCCTTTGTAACCTGGCACCGCATGATTAGATTTGAATGAAGCTCCAGACGCTTATCAAGTTTATTTTGAATCTCTTTGATCTTTCTCGGGGACAGCACCTGGGGCGTAGTTACCGAGGCCAATATATCAATAGCATCTCCTTTACGCTTGTAAATGACCTTTTCGATGAGGGTACCCCTCTCCGTAGCCAGGTCCCTTTCAAGGACATCCTTTATTGCCTGTGAGGTCCGTCTCTCCCCTATAATTCCCACCAAGGCATGGGTCAACAGGACCGTTACAAATATCAATCCGATAACTGGGCCCAGGAACCTCTTCAAGACCTCCAGTTTTGAGCCCATTTCCTCTTGGGTGACGAATCCCGCAACCACAAAAAGAAGCGCTGAAATTGCCAGGATTGCCAAAAAATTGGCAAAAAAGAGGAGGAAGGCTCCCCATGCCCCGGAAAAAGCCCCAAAGGCAATGCACAACCCGCAGACCGCGAGAGGCGGAACCAGGGCCGTGGCCATGGCGATACCCGGCAACACCGGACTTATCCGCTCGTCAATCATGGCCAAACAGCCCGCCGTACCTGCCAATGCCGCTACAATCAGATCGATCAATGTAGGACTGGTACGGGATAACATCTCCGGCGTTACTTCATTGGCAAAGGGTAGAAGCCCTAAGATCGTTGCAGCCCCGATGCCAATAATGACGCCCACAAACTCGGCCACAAATGCCTTACGCAAAAGGGTCATATTTCCCCGTATGAGGCCAAGTGATATCCCGAATATGGGTGTCATCAGAGGAGAGACAAGCATGGCCCCGATTACCACAGCCGCGCTGTTGGTAACAAGGCCAAAGGCCGCTATGAGAATAGAGATGGAGAGGAGTAGATAGTAAGCCGTCCTGGGTGTGGAACCGATGGAGATATCGTCCCGAACCTCCTGCTTTCTGTCCTCACTCGTTGACAGAAGGTCGATGAATGAATCTGCAATACGCCTCCTGGTTTGGATGAAAGACCGGGAAAACGAGCCGGGGGAATTGACCCCTTTCCTCCCTTTCCCATCAGATGAATTATTACGGGTTTTCATGAGTCAAGGTGACCGTGGTCAAATTAGAGAGCCCTTTAGAAGGCATCAAACATGGAAGCGTTACGCCCTTCCTGTTCAGGATCGGGTTTCCAGTCCTTTTCAATTTGCTCCTTTTCAGGAGGCTTTTTGGGGGGAGACAAGA
>JAOZQV010000421.1 GCA_029932035.1 Deltaproteobacteria bacterium
TGCTGAAGACCTTTTCATAATCAATGTTCCGATAAAGATCCCATTCGGTAAGAATTGCGATAGGGATTCAGGCGCCTGAATTCTTAGTGCACACAACCATTCGGATGGGGGAGGTTATTAGGAAGATGAACGTCCGCCATCGAACATCTAATAAAAAAACAGGATATCCCTTAGAGGGCTCAGAGGCGCAGAGTTTGTTATTGAACCGCGAAGGGGTTTTTGTTGGGTCTGTTCAGACCCGGAAGAAAGGTTTAAGCCCAGAACATTTGTGATCATGACTTATAAATTTTATCATGATGGTCAAAATCGACCAGTGTCACGATCATTTTTTCCCCGTTGACTTCGTATATCAAGACAAAAGATCCTGCCACGTGCACTCTCCGCTTGTTTTGCATGGGTTTCTTCAATGGCTTAAAGCGGTAAGGGTCCTTCAGTATTTCCTGCACTTTTTTGTTTATCGACAACAGCAATTCTCTGTCTTTTTTTCTAAGTTTCTTAAACTTTCTATCGAGGCTCTCCTTAACAGAAAGGTTATACATTTTTCAAACCATATCTCTTGCCAAAATCGTCCACGATGATCGATTCCTCGGCATCAATATCTTTCATCCTTGCGATAAAATCAGCACGCAACTCAGGCTCTTCGATAATACATTTCTTTATTAGGGCCACATCACGCTGTAGTGCAGATATCATTTTATAGATTTGTTCAAGGTTAATATCCTTTTGAACAGGCATTTTTTGCACCTCTTTTTTAATGTAAACGGGACTTTGTTTCATCTTCATGTATTGTTTAAGCTTACAGCAAATTTTCCATTATTGTCAATTGGCTTGTGTGAAAACGAGATCAAGCAAGCACTTGTCCGGCCTCCGGCGGATCGAATGAAAGCCGTTATCCGATTTCGGTTGACGGTTCGGTCGGATTCGAGAGATGGAGGTCAAGGTAGTGGAACTGGAATAAATGATGCAGTGGATATTGGTTCAGGTGAATCTTGGGCCGGGGTCGGTCCAAGATATCCTATTGATTATTCAATATTTAAGTCCAAAAAATAGATGTTTTCCGGGCTTAAAAGTACATTTTCAGGGGCAAAATGGGGCTTTCAAGAAAACCTTCCGAAAGAGATATTGTTTGCCTAATCTACCCTAAAATGCGTTAATGCCGGTCTGCCGACGGAATAAACATTGAAGCCCATATCAAAGAGCTTTTTGTGATTTAAGATATTTCTGCCGTCAAAAACAAACGCGGGCTTCTTCATCTTCCTGAATATCTTTTCATAATCAATATTCCGATAAAGATCCCATTCCGTAAGAATCGCGATGGCATGACACTGGCTGGCTGCTTCATACGGATCTTCGATATAGGCGATTTCACCCTCAATATCCCGCAGGTCCTTTTTTGCGTTCTCAAGGGCCTGTGGGTCGGAGATAACCAACTCAGCATTTTCTTCCATTAGTTTCCGTACACAGGTTGAGGATGTCTTTTTTAAAGCATGAACCCCCAAACCCCACACTGGCATTCAGGAACTTGCTGCCGATGCGGCTGTCCATGCCCACCGCTCGGGCGACTTCGCTCACGTCGGCATCGGCCTTTTCGCATAAAGCCGATATGGCGTTGATGGAAGAGATCCTCTGGGCCAGAAAGGCATTCGCCACCAACTTGGAAAGCTCGCTGCTCCAGATGTTTGCGGTGAGGATTTTCTCATCGGAAACCCAGTTGGCGTAAATTTCCACCAGTTCGTCTCTGGCGCTGATGCCCCGCTTTGTTTCCCGGGACCCGATCAAAACGCGATCCGGATCTTCCAGATCGCTTATGGCCGTCCCTTCCGCCAGGAACTCCGGGTTGGAGAGGACATCGAACCGGATACCGTTGCCGTTGGAAGTCAGTATCCTTTCCATGGCCAGTGCGGTTTTTACGGGAAGGGTGCTCTTTTCAACGATGATCTTGGATGAATCGGCGTTTTTGAGGATGGTGCGCGCTGTTTTTTCCCAGTATTGAAGGTCGGCCGCCATGCCGGCACCGGCGCCGAAGGTCTTGGTGGGGGTGTTGACGCTGACAAAAATGATGGAGGATTCTTTGATGCCCTTCTCAATGTTCGTGCTGAAGAAAAGGTTTCTGCCTCGGGCTATATTAGTATTGGGGTCGGACCAGGATAAACTCTATTGAACCAATTAGTTAAGCCAAAAAGGCACCCTGGAGTTGACCTTAGAACCCACTTTTTGGCCCCAAAAAGGCGCTTTTAAGAAAACGGAGAAAAGGGGCGGGATCGTTTGCCTCCCATAGGTGATTATTTCCAGCATTTTGGTAAGAAACTGGGGAATACAATGAATGAACCAAATCTTGCTTTTTGCAGAAAACATCAATATTTGTGGAGCGTCACGACAGAGCGGAAACTTCGGGCGGACGTACTCTAACCCGCTTTTCATCACATGTGATGATGGAGCCTTTGTTAAGTTCTTCCCCATACTTTTCTAAAATCCGTAAACATACGCTTCCCTGCTGCTTTGCTGGTATATTTACGAGTCTAACGATTCCGCAATGGGGAATACGCCTGAGAACAGCGAGTTCACCGAAATCCTTATCCAGTGTTACGAGTACTCTTTTTTCTGTGTTTGCCAGTGAGAGAATCTCAGAATCCCCTGGATCGCGCTCCCAATCGCCAGCCCAAACAACATGGTGTTCAGAAAGCGAGAGGAAATTCTTTGCACCTCCCCAAACACACGTATCCAGTAGCACTCTCATGTACCGGCTTCCTGTAACGCCGGTTCGATTCGCTCATGCCCAACCAATCTGTGGGCATATGCCATACATGCCAGGACATCTTGTTTCTCCAGCCATGGATAACCTTCAAGAATTGTTTCAACGTCATCGCCTGCAGCCAGCATCCCCAGAATGTGTTCTACGGCTAAACGGCGACCTCTGACAATCGGTTTTCCTCCAAATATCTCGGGATTGTATGTAATCCGCCGCAGGAGCTCGTCTGCCTTTTCCATAGCATTCTCTCCGTATCTAATAAGTTTTCCAACAGTTTAGCAAAAAGGCTGAAAAACGGCTATACAAAATGTTGTGTGGTTGTAATTTTGTAATTGAGATCAGGGGCCGAGGGGCCGGGTCGGACCAAGCTATCCTATTGATTATTCAATATTTAGGCCTAAAAAAATAGA
>JAOZQV010000422.1 GCA_029932035.1 Deltaproteobacteria bacterium
TAAGACGGCTATAACCTTGAACATCGGCGCTCAGGATGGCTCTAAGCTTTCTCTTGACGTCTTTTGTCATGGCATCACCCCTTTAATGGGACGCAGATTTACGTAGATAAACGCAGATTATTTTTTTGCTCAGGAGGTTCAAGGTAGCTCGTCCCGCCAAACACGACAGGCGGAGTTCACGGTTCTTATTATCCTGAAAATCAGCGTCATCTGCGTCCCAAAATTGTTAAGGGTTGAAGGGTAAAATTGGAGTTATCTTTTTGAATTATTGGTGGGTTACGGACTCTAAATGAGATTAAACATCGGACATCCTGTAACTGTCAAGCAAAATATGGCTCAGAATTTTGTCTCTCGATCATGAGCAGGTGGCGTTTCGGACTGAAAGCCAAAAGAACACAGAAATGGTCTCACGCGAAGTCGCGAAGTCGCGAAGGTTTTTAAAATCCATCTCATTGCTTTTCTTTGCGTGCTTCGCGGCTTTGCGTGAACAAAAATATGTGGTAATCGGTCCTGAATTGACACCGGATCAAGCCTCGTTTATACTCAATCCCATCAAAAGCAGACAAACCATCCTTTCTTTCCTCAAACCTACTTTTCTTTAGATCTGGAGGGCGCCAACTATGAAATGCTCAAAATGCCAGTCCGAAAATAGAGAAGGGGTGAAATTTTGTGAGGATTGCGGTGCTAAGATGGAGGTCAAATGCCCCTCCTGCGGTGCATTTATCGCCATGGGCAAAAGGTTCTGTGGCGAATGCGGCCACGAACTAAAAGAGCCCGAAAAGGCCCTTCCCCTCGATTACACTCAACCCCAATCCTACACCCCCAAACATCTCGCCGATAAGATTCTCACCACCCGCAGTTCTATTGAAGGTAAACGGAAACTGGTGACGGTGTTCTTTGCTGATGTGGCCAACTACACATCCATATCAGAGAAGTTAGACCCGGAAGAGGTCCACGAGATCATGGACGATGCTTTTAAAATCCTCATGGATGAGATCCACAAGTATGAGGGCACCATCAACCAATTCACCGGTGATGGTGTCATGGCCCTGTTTGGCGCCGGACGTCATTAATCTGATTGAAAAGGCAGAAAGAGAAACCGACTCTTTTTCTATGGGGGGATGGAATCCATATTCACTCCTCTGCTCGTCTTGCGGTGAGAAGATGGGTTTTTTAGGGGCCTTTGATGAAGGAAAGACCTTTCTGGGAAAGGGTCTTGCTAATGCCAATAGAATGAATGACCTGATCGCTTTGGGATTTCTTGAAATGCAGTACGGCTATTTGTACATTGTCAAAGGGGACTGGGAGTCTTCAAAAGAGCATCTTGAAAAATGCATTAAACACAGCGAAGAGGCAAAATATGCCTTCCTATCCGCCCTGTCCTGGAGCAGTCTGGGATATGCGTGCGCTATGCTTGGAGATCCGGTGACCGGTAAAAGGCATGCGGAAAAGGGTCTTAAGATCCACCGTGACAGCGGGGTTGAGATGTTTTTGTCCCTGGCTCATTTTCACTCAGGTTCGATTCACCTGGACCTGGGCGATCTAAAAAATACCCGAAGTCTTGCGGAAGAGGCATTGAGGTTGTCTCAAAAGAATAATGAAAAGGTAGTAGAAGCGGGGTCCTGGCTCTTGCTTGGGACGATAATGGGTAAAGCAGCGCCTATAGAAATCAATAAGGCCGAGGGATGTATCCTGAAAGGGATCGAGATTTACAAAGCATTGAAGATAAAAGCATATCATTCTTTAGGGTATCTGTACTTAGGCCAACTTTATCTGAATGCGGGTGAAACGGAAAAGGCCATGGACAAGCTCAAAAAAGCGGAAGGGATGTTCCGGGATATGGGTATGGAATATTGGCTTGCCAAGACGCGGGAGGTTTTGGCAGCGGTGTGAAATCTAAGAGCATTTTTTCCATATCTTATGGTTCCTATCGATCTGAAGGAACCAGGGTGAGGAGTCTAAGCCGCTCTATCCTCTCTAATGCTTCTCCTGAAGAATTTACGCACGGTCTTTTTTTCCATTTCCTGGTAGTGCCTTATCAACCTTGTGGTATCATGCCCATGCTCTTCTGATATTCTACTCCTCACCTCTCTGATACGCTTAATAACCGGATCATCTCGCATTTTCCTCCTCCTCCCATGATAGAAGTTCAAACGGCGTCGTCAACGTTGGTACAAACAAGCCCATAAGGGTATTAAGTCGCCTTATATGTGCGAATTTACTAGCATTTGCCAAATGCTTACAATTCCATGTCAGTAGAAAATCACTGCCATGGAAAGATGCTATTGCCAGATGAAGTGCGTCACCTTTGGGATTGGAAGGCATGAGCTTGCGTATGATATATGTGTCCACGATATCCCTATTGAGACCCCCTGCCCTGCCCCCATTGGGTTTCGTTCATCAGCCCAACTTGATCTCCAAACGTCTACTCTACTCCAGGCTGAGTCTGTTCTACTAATTTCTGTTGCAACCAGAGATTTACCAGAGTGTCAACCTTCACACCACGCCGACGTGCTTGCTTCTCCACGGATGATAACAAGTCTAACTCAATTGGTACAGCACATGTGATTGCAAACTCAACATCAGGCGCATCGGGATTGTCAACGTCTGAAAAGTCGTGAGTATCCCAGTACTCTCCCATTTTCTTCAGTGAATCCGCTTTTGAAATACTGCTTAATCTATTTGCGTCCATAGGTCTTTCGCTCCTTATTGCTCATATCACGTGCACTAATAATGATTGCCGTTTTTGCTTCGGGTTTATAAACAAAAAACACTGATAAATATCGTCCACCAAAGGTCTGTCCAAAACCACCATATACATCATTCCCTTCGGTATGACCTTTCTCTGCAAATCGAATACGAGGCTTACTGAGCAAAACTTGGCGTACTTCTCGTACTGTTACATGATGTCTGGATTCAAACTTGTCCTCAATATAATCAGGACAAACGATGTAGTCAATTTGCATGTCACTTTAATCCTTTCCTTACTTGGTGGCTCGGGACCGCACTATCATATTGAATACTCATCATTTATATCCCAATAATAGATGTTATTCTCTTCCACTCACCCTCTGTGATACTCTTTCAGCAGATCATAGCCATTTCTAACCTTCATTTGGAAATAGCGTCAGGATTTTGAATGCACCCAGAAAT